>JBDNFJ010000335.1:0-12241 GCA_041689895.1 Gracilimonas sp.
AATCGGTTACCGTAAACGTTGGATCATAGAAACGCTGTTTTTCTTTTGAGATCATATCATAAACTGCTAATAGTGAATAGTCTGTTAAATTTCCCGATAAGGACAATATTCGACAATATTTCGTTCGGTCTCGAAAAGCTTGACCTTATATAATTTACCATCATTAACACAAGCTGCTTCAACTTCAGCCTGTAATTCATCAAAAAATACTTTGACGATATTTTCGGTGGTTGGTAAAATTCCCTTTAAGAATGGCACATCCAAATTCAAATTGCGGTGATCGCAGGGCTCCAGAATTTTATCATGAATGATCTTATTCAACTCACTCAGGTCAATAATAAACCCTGATTCCGTATCCGGTTCGCCGGCCACTGTTACCTCGATCACATAATTATGACCGTGCCAGTTGGGGTAATTGCATTTCCCAAAGGTATTGCGATTCCACTCATCACTTTTTTCAGGATTGTGGAGCCGGTGTGCGGCATTAAAATGTGCTCTTCGTGTTACAAATATCAAAGGTTCAGACTAATTGTTTTTCGTTTTAGGATAAGCTTAACGTTTAAAAATTAAAAACAGTTCTGCAAGTGGAAAGATTTTTAAATTCTATTCAACCTCTGTTTTGGAGTTTAACTGAAAATATTACTGACTTGAACCAGAGTTTTCAGCAGGCAATTCTGATAATTTAATCCTTTTGTATGCACCGCGTATTGTTATTCTCTTCTTTGTGTCCTGTTTTGCATCGTACTCTTCTACAATCGCCGCCATCATCTTCTCCATTAATCTATTTACACTTTTTGGATTAGTGGAATATCCCACTATCAATTTTACCTGTTTGGAGTGTGACTATCAAACATCGTTCATCACAAAAGTAAATTAGTCTTCATGATGTACTATGGACATCACTTTCTCTCGTTCTGGGTCGGAGCGAAAAGAATTGAATTTCAATAAGAAGCCCTGTTCCTGTTCGCAAATTTAACAAGCGAAAGCATGATGGGTACTTCAATCAAAACGCCAACTACGGTTACTAAAGCTGCTCCTGATTGCAATCCAAACAAAGCAATAGCAACTGCTACAGCTAGTTCAAAGAAGTTACTTGCCCCGATCATAGAGCCTGGTGCACAAACCTGATAAGGCAAACCAATCCATTTACCACCATACCATGCAATCACAAAAATGAAGTATGTTTGGATGATAAGCGGGACGGCGATCAACAAAATATCCAGTGGTTGGTTGATGATTTTTTCACCTTGATAAGCAAAGAGCAAAATCAGTGTGATAAGTAACGCTGAAATGGAAACGGGTTTAAATTTGGGCAGAAATTTGTCTGTGTACCAATCTTTACCTTTACGGCTAATAGCAATTTTATGGGTCAAATACCCAGCTACCAAAGGAATCACCACAAATACAATAATTGAAGCAGCCAGCGTATTCCACGGAATGGTGATGTCGGTAATTCCAAGCAATAACCCCACTATAGGAATGAACAAGACCAAGATTAGCAGATCATTTACGGAAACCTGAATCAGGGTATAATTGGGATCACCATCTGAAAGATAAGACCACACAAACACCATGGCTGTACAGGGTGCAGCTCCCAACAAAATGGCGCCGGCAATATATTGGTCGGCCAACTCTGGGCTCAGCCATGCCGAATAAATCTGATCAAAGAATATCCAGGCAAAAAAGGCCATGGTAAAGGGTTTGATCGCCCAATTAATGATTACCGTCCAAACAACTCCCTTAGGAGATTTACCAATTTCTTTAAGAGATGCAAAATCAACCTGAAGCATCATCGGATAAATCATGAGCCAGATCAAAATAGCCACCGGTATATTGACCCGATAGATTTCCCACTTACTTATAATTTCGATTGAATCCCCGAATAGAAATCCAACACCGATTCCAATTCCTATACAAAGCAGCACCCATAAAGTGAGATACCGCTCAAAAAACTCCATTCGTTTTGGTGAAGAGTCCTTCATAAAATTTTATTTATACCTAATTTATATTTTTGAATCCTTTAAATCATTTAAGCTGACTCAGCTTATAAAACATTTCCGTTGCTATTTGCCGACAGCGTTCGTCATAAGTTTCCGATTCTTTTGGATCCCGGTAAGTGATCGGTTTCCTGAATTCTGCTCCAGGCACAAACGGGCAATTTGCATCGGCATCCGAGCAGGTCATGACGGCCGCAAAGTTTTTATCCGGGTTGGAAGAGTCATCAAATTTTTTGGAGAAACAGATCATCGGTTTTGCATCTTCACTATAGAAAATCTGATATTTTGGATTTTCTCCACCGGGATCTTCCACCTTAAAACCAGCTCCTTGAATTGCTTTTACAGCTCGTGGGTTAAAGGCGGTTGCTTCTGTACCACCCGAATAGGTTTTGATGTTTTCAATTCCATAATAGTGAGCAGCGATTGAAGTCCATATCTGTGCAAGATGACTTCTGCGGCTGTTATGCGTACAAATGAAATTCAATTTTGCTACATCATCATTTTCAAGCTTCATTTGAATATAATCTGCCACTTCCAGCAACTTATTTTTACGTACCGAAGGAATAGAATCGAAATCCGATATCATTTCCTTAATATACTTTTCAAGTTTCTTGTACATGATGAATAGTTTTATTAATTGAACACTCTGTTAACAACAGGTTTTAATGAGTTCATCCGAAAGTTCAGAAAGCAATGATTTTAGTTCCTTAATTCCATCCGGATTAAGACAATAACAGGTCCGTACTCCTTCCACTTCCCCTTTAATCAATCCGGCAGATTTCAATGCTTTCAAATGCTGCGAAACCGTTGATTGGGCTAACGGCAGTACTTCTGTGATATCCCCGCAAAAGCAGGTATTACGTTTAGCAAGAATTTTCAGGATGGCTATTCGGGCTGGGTGACCCAGTGCTTTAGCTATGGTAGCGGAGCGAATAATGGAAGAATCTTTTAAGTCTATCTGATCTGTTGCAGGCATAAATATATTTATTTAATCGTAATTAAACGATAAGATAAGATGCGCTTTTTTCTAAAGCAAAGAATCAAGGTAGCTTAATTGAAAAATGTGGTGTGACCAGAATATTGATGGCAGGTTTTTATATTGAGGTGCCGGAAGATGAGCATTTCTACCAATCATCTTTTTTTCCACAGAAATGGGATAATGGATGGTATGGACTGAATTTATGCCCTTGCCCGGTACTTTCTACTTACAACAACTAAATAATACAGGGATGACACAGATTTTGCTGATGACCACAGAATGAAATTGGCGATAGAAAGAAACACTTATTAAATAATATCCCAGGTATTCCCGCCATGGAACAGATCGTTTACATTTTTATAATCACTTCGTTCTTTAGCTGATTTTATGGCCGAATGAACACTTTCCTCATACGGAGTAGAAGTAACTTTTCGGATCACACCCATAGCAACGGGGAAATCAGGAAGCTGCATTTTGGCCAGAGCTAAATGAAGTTGAGTATCAGGTTCTTCGGCATCATGTACAATGGAACCGCCAATTTCATTTGCAAGAATTGTTTTTTTAAGGCGCATTCCATCAATTTTTAAACCGTTTTCTCTTTCTTTTCCAAATACAATCGGTTCTCCCTGTTCCAATATGATCTGATTTTCATCTTTAGTATCACGGCCGGTTATTTGTTCGTGAATGCCATCGGTAAAGATCACACAGTTCTGAAGCACTTCAATCACAGAAGTTCCTTTATGGCGATACGCTTGCATCATCACATCTTCCAGCAACTTGGGATCATTGTCCGGAACACGGGCAAAAAATGAAGAGCCGGCTCCTATAGCAATTTCCCCAATATTGAAAGGGTTTTCATAACTCCCTTCAGGTGCTGTTTTGGTTTTTAAGCCTACTGGCGTTGTTGGAGATGACTGTCCTTTGGTCATTCCGTAAATTTTATTATTAAAGATGATGATGTTTAAATCAATATTACGCCGGCAGGCATGGATAAAATGATTCCCGCCAATGGCCATACAGTCACCATCTCCGGTAAATACCCAAACGTTTAAATCCGGATTAGCCAGTTTTGCCCCGGTTGAAACCGCAATTGCCCGACCATGAATGGAGTGGATTCCAAAGGTATCCAGGTAATAAGTGATTCTTGATGAACACCCAATACCAGAAACACTGAGGTTATTTTCCTTGGCATGACCCATTTGTGCCAGCGTTTTCTGCATAGTGGCTAAAATCATATAATCGCCACAACCCGGGCACCAGCGTACGGCTTGATCGCTTTTAAAGTCTTTTCTCGTCAATGGAGTTTTATTTTCAATGGTATCCGCCTGCATACTTACTCCGATAATTGATTTATAATTTTAGCTTTAATTTCAGAAGCAAAAAATGGTTGTCCCTGAATTTTATTTAACTGTTTGTAATTGTGATCTGGAAATTTCGATCTCAGATAATGCACAAACTGTCCGTTGTTTAATTCGCAAACCAATATTTGATCATAGTTGCTGAAAACCTCTTCGGTATTTTCAGGGAGTGGTTTTATATAATTGAAATGAGTGAAAGCAATATCCTCCTCTCCATCTTCCATTAGTTCTGTGACTGCAGTATTAATAGCACCATGAGTACTTCCCCATCCCACAACCAGAAGTTTACCAGACTCGGTACCAATAACTTTTTGTTTAGGCAATCTTTTCGCAATGCGGTCAATTTTTTCTTCTCTCAATTTCGTCATTTTTTCATGATTGAGAGGCTCGTAGGTTAAATTACCTGTAATCTCTTTTTTCTCTAATCCACCAATTCGGTGTTCAAATCCTTTATCACCGGGATGCATCCAAAAGCGGTTCAGATATTCTTCCTGGCGCATATAGGGTTCCCAGTCTTCTGAAGAACCTTCAAACCTTGGGATAACAATTTCGCCAAGTTCATCCTCATCCGGAATTCTCCATGGGCTTGTTCCGCTAGCCAGATACGTATCAGAGAGCAGCATAACAGGAGTAACATGCTCCATGGCTAATTTTGCAGCTTCAAAACTAAAATAGAAACAGTCATCCGGGGAGCTTGCCGCCATAACAACCATGGGAGCTTCGCCATGGCGCCCATATAAGGCCTGATTTAAATCACTCTGTTCCGTTTTAGTAGGAAGTCCTGTTGATGGGCCCGCCCGCTGAACATTCACTATTACAAGCGGAAGTTCAGAAATTATTGCAAGCCCCATAGCTTCAGATTTAAGAGAGGCGCCGGGACCTGAGGTAGTAGTGGCCGACAAATTACCACTAAAAGATGCCCCAATTGCAGCTGTTATTGCTGCAATTTCATCTTCTGCCTGAAACACAATTGCCCCCATATCCCTTCGTTTTGATAGTTCATGGAGTATTTCGGAGGCAGGGGTTATAGGATATGAACTCAAAGAAAGTTTTTTTTCGCTTTTTTCGGCAGCAGCTAATAAACCCCAGGCTATTGCGGTGTTTCCATCAATATTCCGGTATGTTCCTTTTGGAAGTTTTGCAGGTGGAATAACCACCGATTCACCAATCAGTTCTGTACTTGCAGCAAAATTATAACCAGCATTAAGTGCTTTTATGTTAGCATCAATCAGCTGAGTTTTTTTACTGAATTTATTCTCTATAAAACCGATGGTTTTTTCAAGCGGACGGCTAAATAAATATAAAAGCAAACCCAGAGCAAACATATTTTTACTACGCGTAATGGTTTGCATTTCAAGCCCCAAATCTTTCAATGCTTCTTTAGTCATTGATGTTGCCGGAGCACGAATTACATTGTAATCATCCAAAGAACCATCTTCGAGCGGATTTTCTTCATAGTTCGCTTTCTTCAGGTTCTTGGAAATGAAATTGTCCTTATCGGCAATTATAGTTCCGCCCAATTTCAGGATTGAAAGATTTGCAGCAAGCGCCGCAGGATTCATCACAACTAATACATCTACATCGTCACCGGGGGTATAAATTTCGGTTCCGCCAATTTGAATCTGGAAACTGGAAACTCCGCCAATACTTCCTTGTGGAGCGCGTATTTCCGCCGGGAAATCCGGTATGGTTGTTAAGTCGTTACCTGCAATTCCTGAAGACTGTGAAAACATATCTCCGGTTAATTGCATACCATCGCCAGAATCACCGGAAAATCGAACTACTACTTTCCTCATTTCCGGACTTAATACTGTATCCGCCATTCCGTTTACCTCTTAGTTGTAATTAATAAATGTAAGGAACTAAATTAGCCGTGTAGTAATTCTTTCCTGTCTAACAAAATATCTTCTGATTCTTCATGATCCGGATCAACAATTATGCAATCTGGTACCGGGCAAAATGAGATACACTGCTCTTCATCATGAAAACCTTTACACTCAGTACATTTATCTGCAACGATAAAGTAAAAGTCATCAGAAACAGGTTCCTGCATAGCATCAGCGTCAACTTCCTCTCCGTTTAACAGAGTAACTGAACCTGATAAATTGGTTCCTTCTGCCATCGACCATTCTGCGCCGGGCTCATAAATTGCCTGGTTTGGACATTCTGGTTCGCAAGCTCCGCAATTAATGCATGTGTCGGTTATAAATACTGCCATGGTCTTAAGTTTTAGATTTTTGGGTTAACTATAAAGCAGCTGTTTATGGCCTCTATATTCTATTTTAGATATTTAGACAAAAAACTCTACTATAAAATAGCCAAAACAGGACTTAGGTACAATTACTTCTGTAAAGTCGGCCATATTTAGAATCTGTATAGATTGTAATTGATTACTTGAACTCATCTACATTAAAGCCTTGTAATGCTTTAATGTAGTTCGCACGTTCAAATGCACTGGGATCTGCAACCGAGGCAGAACTCATTGCCCCTTTCATTTCTTCCAGGGATGTGTAATCTTTTTCTTCCATCCAAATTTCAATTTCCTTGAGCATAGATTTCAATACCCTTGGGCCGCTGTAAAGTAAAACGGATGCCATCATGGTTACATCGGCTCCGGCAAGTACCATTTTTATAACATCATTTGCCGTATGTATACCGGTTGTGGCTGCCAAGCTGCATTTAAGATGCGGTCGCAGCATTGCAATCCAACGTAGTGGAAGTCGTTTTTCAAAGGTGCTGCTTAATTCAAGGCTGGGTTCTACTTCAAGAAACTCCAGGTCAATATCAGGCTGATAAAAACGATTGAATAACACCAATCCGTCTGCACCTGCATCTTCCAGGCGTTTTGCCATGTTACCAAATGAGCTGAAATATGGACCCAGTTTCACAGAAACAGGTATATTTACCGATTCTTTAACTGCTTTCAAGTCATCGATGTACATTTGTTCAACTTCGGATGAAGTTAAATTTGGGTCTCCGGCTATATAATAGATATTTAATTCAATGGCATCAGCCCCGGCTTCTTCTATTTTTTTGGTATATGACATCCATCCGCCTTTCGAGACTCCATTTATACTTGCAATGACCGGAATATCTACGGCATTCTTCAGATTCATGATCTGCTCAAGGTAATCTTCGGCATGAAGATTGTGATATACATCCGGCTCAGGGAAATAACTGAGAGCTTCTGCATAACTCTCACTCGATTTATTCAGATAATGATCAAGGGCCTGATTCTCTGCGGTAATCTGTTCCTCAAATAAGGAATACATCACAATTGCAGAAGCACCGGCTTCTTCCATTTTTTTCACATTATCGGTGTCATTTGAAAGTGGTGAAGCGGATGGAACAAGCGGGTTTTTAAGAGATAATCCGAGGTATTTTGTTTCTAAGTTCATAGTGTTGAAAATTAGATCGTTAAATTCATTTTATTTAATTACAAGAATTCAGTTTGATAACAGCCAATAATGTTTAAGTTGACTGGCTGCAATCAGGGTTTCTCATTATTCTTCCGGTGTTTCCTCAACTTCCGGTTCATATACTTTTTCCATCTGCTCATATACATGCCATTGCTCGTTTACTTCTTTCTGAGCCTGGGTAATGAGTTCTTTGGCAATTTTAGGCTGCGATTTTGCAAGCATCAGGTATCGCATTTCGTTATATGCGTAATCTTTCAGCGATATTTTAGGTGCTTTTGAATCGAGCTGGAATGGGTTCTTGCCATCATCCACTTTAGTAGGATCGAACCTGAACAGTGGCCAGTAACCTGAATCAACGGCCAGTTTTTGCTGGGTAAGTCCGTCTTTCATGTTGTAACCGTGAGCAATACAATGGCTATAGGCAATGATAATGGATGGCCCCGGATAACGCTCGGCTTCAATAATGGCTTTCATGGTTTGCATATCGTTTGCGCCCAGTGCAATTCTGGCCACATAGGCTTTACCGCCATTCACCGACATCAGCCCAAGGTCTTTTTTAGCAACCCGTTTACCGGCTGACGCAAATTTGGCGACGGCTCCCAGCGGAGTTGCTTTCGAGCACTGTCCACCGGTATTTGAATATACCTCGGTATCCATAACCAGGATATTTACATCGCGACCGCTGGCTAATACATGGTCGAGACCGCCATAACCGATATCGTAAGCCCAACCGTCACCACCAAATATCCATACGCTTTTACGCACCAGATAATCGGCAATGCTTGATAACATTTTAGCTTCTTTAGCATCGGATTTTTCAAGTAGTTCTTTGAGCTTGGCTACCCGTTCCCGTTGTTCAAATATGCCCGGTTCTGTGGATTGATCGGCATTCAGAATTTCTTCTTTCAAACCGGCATCAACCGCTCCGTTCATACTCGTTAACAACTCACGTGCTTGTTGCTGCTGCTTATCAATGGTGAGCCTGAAACCAAGACCGAATTCGGCATTATCCTCAAACAGAGAATTTGACCAGGCAGGACCTAAGCCTTCACCATTTTTGGTGTATGGTGTTGAAGGTAAGTTACCTCCGTAAATGGAAGAACACCCTGTGGCATTGGCAATCACCATTCTGTCGCCATAAAGCTGGGTGATGAGTTTGATATATGGTGTTTCACCACAGCCTGCACATGCGCCTGAGAATTCAAACAGCGGCTGCAGGAATTGAGCACCTTTCACCGTTTCAGTTTTCAGATCTTCTCGTTTGTATTCAGGAATTTTCAGGAAGTGTTCCCAGTTTTCAATTTCCTGTTCAAGCAGTGGATCAATGGTGGCCATATTCAGGGCTTTTCTGCCTACTTCTTTGCGATCTTTAGCAGGACATACTTCCACACAAAGCTCGCAACCGGTACAATCTTCCGGTGAAACCTGTATGCTTATTTTGGTATTGTCCAGCCATTCTCGTCCTTTGGCATCCATATATTTGAATGTTTCCGGTGCAGAGTCGAGCCATTCGCCATCATATGCTTTCATTCTAATAACCGCATGAGGACAAACCATTGCACATTTACCGCACTGAATACAAATATCAGGTTCCAAAACAGGAATTTCCTGTGCAATATTTCTTTTTTCCCATTGTGTGGTACCTGTTGGGAAAGTACCGTCTGCTTCAAAGGAACTCACCGGTAAATTATCTCCATTTCCGGAGATGATTTCGGCTATCACTTTTTGTACATAATCTGGGGCTTCTTCAGGTACAGCCGGCCGCATCTTAATTACAGAATTAGCTTTAGCAGGTACTTTCACTTCAAAGAGATTTTCAACGGAGTTATCTACCGCCTTGTAGTTACTTTGAAGAATTTCCTCCCCTTTATTGCCGTATGCTTTCTTAATAGCATCTTTAATTAAAAGAATGGCTTTTTCTTTAGGGAGTATTTCAGAAATTGCAAAGAAACAGGTCTGCATTACGGTGTTGATGCGGCTACCCATCCCATTTTCGCGGGCTACTTTGTAGGCATCAATGCTGTAAAACTTCAGTTTCTTATCAATAATTTGCTGCTGAACTTTTTCGGGGATTTGATCCCAAACTTCATCAGGATCAAAAGGTGCATTTAGCAGGAATGTAGCTCCCGGTCGCGCATGTTTAAGCATATCCAATCGATTCAAAAACTGGAACTGATGGCAGGCTACAAATTTAGCTTTGTCGATCAGGTATGCCGAGCGAATTGGATTTGGTCCAAAACGAAGGTGTGATACCGTAGTAGCTCCAGATTTTTTCGAGTCATACACAAAATAACCCTGTGCGAAATTATCGGTATTGTCGCCAATAATTTTTATTGAATTTTTATTGGCACTTACCGTACCATCGGCACCCAATCCATAAAACAGACCCTCAAATACATCTTTGTCGGTATCCCAACCATCGGTTGAATATTCAAGGCTGGTGTTTGTTAAATCGTCATTAATACCGATAGTGAAATGATTTTTAGGCTTCTGTTTTTTAAGCTCATCAAAAATACCATTGATCATTGGCGGGGTAAACTCTTTAGAAGATAACCCATAACGGCCATTGATCACTTTCACATCATCAGAAAACATCTTCCAACCCTCGGTTTTGTTTTCCTGTATCGCAGCTAATACATCATTATAAAGTGGTTCACCTGTACTTCCAGGTTCTTTGGTACGATCCAGAACCGCAATACCTTCTACCGTTTCCGGCAGAGATTGGATCAAGTGATTCATGCTAAACGGACGGAAAAGACGGACTTTTACCAAGCCAACTTTTTCACCTTTTTCGTTCATTCGGTCAACGGTTTCGTGAGCTGTTTCAGCCCCGGAACCCATTAAAATTATAACGCGGTCTGCATCTTCCGGACCATGGTATTCAAATAATTGATATGCTCGTCCGCTCATTTCAGCAAACTTATCCATTGCTTTTTGTACGATATCCGGACAAGCATTGTAGTAGGAATTCACTGATTCCCGAGCCTGGAAGAATACATCTGGATTTTGAGCCGTTCCCCGGATAACAGGCTTATCTGGGGTAAGAGCCCTGTTCCGGTGTTCGATAATCCATTTATCATCGATCATCTCTTTCATTACATCCGTAGGAATTTGTTCAATTTTCTGAACCTCGTGGGATGTCCTGAATCCATCAAAAAAGTGAAGAAAAGGAATTCTTGATTCAAGAGTAGAAACATGTGAAATCAGCGCCATATCCATTGCTTCCTGTACGCTGTTTGAACTCAACATAGCCATACCGGTCATGCGTGAAGCCATAACATCACTGTGATCGCCAAAAATTGAAAGCGCATGTGTTGCAACCGATCTCGCTGCAACATGAACTACAGCGGGTGTAAGCTCTCCTGCAATTTTAAACAGGTTTGGAATCATAAGTAATAATCCCTGGGAAGCCGTAAACGTTGAAGCCATTGCGCCGGATTGTAGTGCGCCATGTAAGGTTCCGGCGGCACCGCCTTCGCTCTGTAATTCAATTACCTCGGGAACTGTTCCCCAAATGTTTTTCTTTTCAGCCATTGTCCATTCGTCCGACCACTCTCCCATTGGTGATGCCGGGGTAATGGGGTATATAGCTATTACCTCGCTTAGATTATGCGCCACATAAGCGGCTGCTTCATTTGCATCAATGGTTAATTTTGTTTTCGACATTAGAATATCCCTCCAGGGATTATTAAATCAATAAATACGTTTCAATTTTATATTCGTTTTTCTATTGCTAACTACTTTGTGAATTTTACCAGGCTATCTCCATTTAAGACATCTTCTGTGAGAGCCTCCAGTGTTTTGGTCTCGAACAAGTTCTGAACATGTTCTCTGATCCTGCTATAATCCGTATGGATGGGACAAGGATCATCCTCATTGCATTCTCTAAAACCTATTCCACACTGGTTAAATATATCCAGCCCATCTATTGCCTTAACTATTTCAATAAGGGTAATATTCTCAGGAGAACGGCTTAATCGAAATCCTCCATTTGGTCCTTTCATTGAAATCAAAAGCTTGTGCTTTACCAACAGTTGCAAAATTTTGCTCAAAAAATGCTGTGGGATATTCTTATCACTGGCAATTTCATTGAGACTAATATTCTTCTCTTCCGTCGAGTGAGAAGCGATATAAAACATCGCCTGCAATCCGTAATGACAAGAAGCCGAAAACATATTTCTCTAATTAAAAGGTTAATTTAAATACTGTGTGAGCACTTTTTGACTGATATTGCATAATTAAAGATTTTTAGATATAAAACTCTAAATATAAGTTAATCAATCTGTTCTCCTCTACAACATAAATGGCTTATTTAGTAAAATTCTAAATTATTCGGGTGTTTATACAAACTTAAAGTGATACAGGTACACGTATTGAACCATGAATTTTCATTCATCATTTTTCAATGACTTTTTGCATGTTTATGATACTATCTCCGCGTTCTACATCTTCTGTAAGTTCTTTAAGAGTTTTGGTCTCAAATAAATC
>JBDNFJ010000336.1:0-2134 GCA_041689895.1 Gracilimonas sp.
ATGTATATATCCTATCTTACACTCCATGATATACGATTTTACAATTGTTGGGGCCGGTATAGTTGGCCTCTCCACAGCTTATAAACTATCCCTCAAATACCCGGATTCAACCATTCTTGTTCTTGAAAAGGAAGAGAAAGTGGCGGCTCACCAAACCGGGAAAAACTCCGGGGTTATTCACTCCGGCATTTATTATAAACCCGGGAGCTACAAGGCAAAGAATTGTGTAGATGGCCGGCATCAATTAGTAGATTTCTGCCAAAAAAATGATGTGGCTATTGATGTGTGCGGAAAGGTGATTGTAGCCACGAATAAAAGCGAAATACCCAAACTGAAAGAGATTTACGAACGTGGCAAAAAGAATGAAATAGAAGGCATTGAGATGATTGGGGTAGAGCGGCTGAAGGAGCTGGAGCCGCATGTAAAAGGGGTGGGAGCCATTCATGTGCCTTGTGCAGGAATTGTGGATTATGCCGGTATGTGCCGAAAGATGATGGAAATACTGGAAGCCGGAAATGGGAAAGTGAGGTTTAATCGCCCGGCTTCTAACATTTCGAATAAGGGGGATTATTTGGAAGTAAAGGCGGGAGGCGAAAATATATCCACCCGCTATTTGGTGGGTTGTGCCGGTTTATATTCTGATCATGTGGCGAAATCTGCTGGCGTTCATTCTCCGGTCAAAATTGTACCATTTAAAGGGGAGTATTATGAGCTAAAACCGGAAGCTGAGTTTCTGGTGAATAATTTGATATATCCCTTGCCCAATCCAGAGTTTCCGTTTCTGGGCGTTCATTTTACCCGAATGGCTTTGGGCGGAATTGAGTGCGGCCCTAATGCTGTGTTCGCTTTCAAGCGGGAGGGATATAAAAAATTATCCTTTAGTTTAAAAGAGACGGCGGAGACGTTCAACTTTCCAGGTTTCTGGAAAATGGCTGGCCAACACTGGCGTATGGGATTAGATGAATATCGGCGTTCTTTCTCTAAAAAAGCATTTGTGAAAGGTCTGCAAAAACTGATTCCTGAAATTAAGAAAGACCAGTTAGCTACTTCTCCAGCAGGTATTCGTGCAATGGCGCTTCAACCTAACGGTGAGATTCTGGATGATTTCTATTTTGAAGTGGCGGATCGGCAAATTCATGTGTTGAATGCACCAAGTCCGGCAGCAACGGCCGGCTTGGCAATTGGGGATGAGATTGTTAAGAAAATAGCCGCGAATTTTGTTTCTTGAGTAATCGGATAAATTTTTTAAGCAGTAAATATAACAAACCATTTTATAGCCAAGAAAAAAGTGAGTAGGATGAAGAAAGCGGGATTGGTTTTAATCGCGATGATGATAAGTTGCATGACGGCAAAAGCACAGGATTCAATGGCGGGAGAATGGAAAGGAGCCATCGAAGTATCGGGTCAACAACTTCAGGTGATTTTTCATCTTGAAGGAGCACCGGGTAGCTATTCCGGCAGTTTGGATATCCCACAACAAGGCGCTTTCGGTTTAGCTTTTTCAAAAGCAGAACAAATACAGGACTCGGTGTATTTGGTTTTTAATGCAGGTTCGGTTCAAGGAGCATTTTCAGGGTTTATTCAGAAGGACAGCACTATTATGGGAACCTATATGCAGGGCGCTTCTGCCTTTCCGTTTCAAGTAAAACGAAAAAAAGCAGTCGATGAGAAGTCAGAACCCGGACAAGGCAAAGAGCTTCTCATCTCAAATGGAGAACTCACCATTGCGGGAACGCTGGTGGTTCCTGAACGTGCTAAGAAAGCTCCTCTTGTGATCCTTATTTCGGGAAGTGGGGCTCAAGATAGGGACGAGAACATCTTCAATTTTAAGCCCTTTGCGTTACTGGCCGATTCGTTTAAACAAGCCGGAATTGCCAGTTTCCGATATGATGACCGACAGGTGGGTAAATCAACCGGTTCCTTTTCTAATGCAACCTTGGCAGATCTCGCTTCTGATGTGAATGTCATCATCAACTACCTGAATAATTCGTACGATGCTTTTGATTTCAGTGAAATTATTTTGCTGGGGCATAGTCAGGGTGGAGTTGTAGGCGGCAAAGTTGCCCATGAAAATGATGCTGTGGATAAGTTGATTCTCATGGCTTCAACGGGAGTTTCTTTGAAGGATATTCTG
>JBDNFJ010000337.1:0-11785 GCA_041689895.1 Gracilimonas sp.
CGCCGCACTTTTATTGATTCTTTTATCAGCCAGATTTCGCCGGCATATCTGCGGCATCTCATCGATTATCGTCGTATTCGTAAACAGCGGAATTCACTGCTTCAGGAATACCGAGGCCCCGTTTCCGTGCTGGAGGCTTATCTGGAACCTTGGAATGTACAACTGGTAGAATCAGGTGCTCAAATTGTAGCCAAACGTCACGAAGTACTCGAAAACTTGAAGACCTACCTCGAAAAAGATTATGCGATGATTTCGGGGATGAACCTAACCACCAACCTGGAGTATCAAACATTTTGCACCCCAACCACGCAGGTAGAAGCCATTCAAAAAGAATATTACGAACAGCTGCAGGCAGCTCAACCCAAGGAAATTGAGCGGGAGTTGACCACCATTGGTCCGCACCGGGATGAGATCACGTTTTATCTGGATGATTTTGAGCTCCGGCGCTTTGGCTCTCAGGGGCAGCACCGGCTTTTTACCTTATCGCTAAAGTTAGCTCAATTGCATTATTACTCCGATGAGCTGGATGATCTCCCCATTTTAATGCTGGATGATGTGTTCGGAGATCTGGACCTCAAAAAAACAGAAATCTTATTAGATGCTTTACAACAACATAAAGGCCAAATATTTATAACTTCCGCCAATCCGGTTCCTTTCGAAGATTATGTTACCTTTGATGGTATCAATAATCGGTTTTATAAAGTAGAAGACGGTGCCGTGTGTGAGGTTGAAGTATGAGATTTGATAGCCCAAAATCATTGAGTTCTGTACTGGAAAAATTTTTGGAAAAATTTCCCCAGAAAAAGAAATTGAAGCAGGGGATGATACTTTCTGCTTTTAAAGAGGTAGTG
Source organism: Gracilimonas sp. (assembly GCA_041689895.1). GTDB lineage: Bacteria > Bacteroidota > Rhodothermia > Balneolales > Balneolaceae > Gracilimonas. The sequence continues at coordinate 852 of JBDNFJ010000337.1, forward strand.
GGCGAGCGGATGGCATCGGAAGTGGAAGACCTGCATTTTGAAGGCAATAAGCTGGTGATGAAAGTTAAACATCCATCTTGGCGGCACGAAATTCATGGAAATCGGTTCAGCATTGCAAAAAAATTAAACGTCAAAGTAAAAGGCGATATCATCGGCGACATCATTGTGCGCAGTTAGTTGACTAACCTTAATCCTGCATCTATATTCGGCTATGGCGGATATCTCTGAGAATAAGCTCATACATGCGATAAAAAAATTTCTAAGGCCCGGCACTAAACCCGGAGCCGAGGATGCCGAGGTACGCTTTATTCGCCGAGAAAAAGTCATCGTTTTTATAGCGGCTTATATTATGGCTATTTCACTTTGGTTTATCGTGAATTTGAGCGGGAGTTATAGTATCACACTTAATATTCCTATTGAGCCGGGCAACATTCCCGATGATATGGCACTGACGGAAAGCCTGCCTGAATTTGTACAAGTAGGCCTTTCGGGCGAGGGTTGGCAATTGCTGAGCTTATATAACGATCCGCCCACGGTAGTAATTAACATCGAGGATAAGGAGATTAACCTATTTGATCAGGTTCGGCAGCGCTTAAGTTACCTTCAAGATATTGACGTTGCCAAAGTGCAGCCACTGATTCTATCGGTGAACATGGAACCCCGGATTTCTAAAAAAGTGCCTATCAGGCTCAATACCATGCTGAGCTTTAAGAATAGATATGGTTTGGTAGGCAAACCCAACCTTATACCCGATAGTATTACCATAAGCGGGGCAGAATCTGAGGTTGGAAATATTACAGAGTGGGTGGTAAAGGATACGCTTAAAATGGAAGATGTCAGAAATGATATCTCCGCTATATTTCCGCTGGAAAATGCCGATGGCGTGATTACGTTATCAAGGAATAAAATTACATTTAAAGCCAATGTTTCTGAATTTACTGAAGGAGAAACAACGGTTTATATTCGCACCAGAGGATTGCCCCGTGGACAAAATGTAAACTACAATCCATCTTCGGTAACCATCAAATTTGACATTCCCATCGAGCAGTATGCCAAAATAGGCCAAGTTCGTCCGTATGAAGTATATGTGTCTTATTCCGAAATTGTAGAAGATTCCAGCGGCTTTGTAACCCCTGATATTGAACAAACGGCCGACCAGTTTGAACTTCGCTTGCGCAGTTTTCAGCCCAAAGCGGTGGCCTACTTCACCGTGCTGAATTAGCCTGAGGCGAGGAATATATTACTCGTTAGAGCTTGCCTTGCAAGCACTTCGTTGAATACGTAATCCACACTCATTTACGCTATGCCCCCAACTCATACTCCAGAACCTGATGTTACTCCCGCCGGTGAACACAAAATCCATCGGGTTACTATTACGGTGTTATTAGTACTGATGCTGGTTCAAGGCATCTATTTAGCCGTCGAGCAAAACTTCACCGCACTTTTCCCGGTAGCATTAATTATCCTCACTATGTTTTCTCCCATCCTATTCCGGAAAAAGTTGCAAATAGAGCTCCCGGCAGAATTTCATCTAATCGCGGTTCTATTTACGTTTTCGGCTCTTTATCTGGGTGAGGTGCAAAGTTTTTATGAACGTTTTTGGTGGTGGGATGTGGTATTACATACCACTGCAGGGTTTCTATCCGGCATTGTCGGGTTTCTACTTATTTACATCTTGAATGAATCGAAACGTGTGGAAATACACCTAACCGCTGGATTTATCGCATTCTTTGCCTTCGTGTTTGCCGTTATGATGGGTACTATGTGGGAAATTTTTGAATTCTCGATGGATCAAATATTTAGTATGAATATGCAAAAACCCATGCTGGGCGACCCTTCCGGCCTCACCGATACCATGTGGGATATAATTGTGAATGCCACCGGGGCTTTGCTCATCTCGTTGATGGGTTGGCGCTACCTGAAACTGGGGGATTCCTTTTTTGTGAAAAAATGGATTCGCACGTTTATCGAGAAAAATCCGAGCTGGTTTTTGAGGTGAGGCTCATAGCTACAAGGAGTTACAACTCCTTGTCTCGCACGGAAGGAATGTACCCTCTACATCGTCTCCACTCGTTGATGGGTGTGAGTATTTATAAACTGCATTTCCCTCCCGTAGGGGCAATTCATGAATTGCCCCTACGGGAGGGCTAACAAATCTACCAAAGAGAAGGACGAATAACCGATGAACCGAGCGACCGATTTGTGATTTTATAGGTAAGCCAAAATCGTCCATCAAAAATCGGTCGCTCGGTTATTCACAAATCAACCCAACCTCCTCGTCACTTCGCACCTGATGCGAGGTCTCCCTGACGGAGCTGGTTGCTTAATTCAAGGAGATACCACATCGGCGTTTCGCTGTGCTACAATTGTGCGGCATGACGGGAGGCTGTGACTAATGATTGACAAGGAGTTACAACTCCTTGTCTCTCTTACTGTTGGCTTCCGATCAGTAAAACATGCATTCCGAATTTTAACCCATCTCCATCACCTTGGCTGGGCCCGAAAGATGGAGATTACAGCTTGAATCCATCTTTCCGTTCCTGTCGAGAAATTTTGCTAACTATAAAAGTTAAAGGAACGGGGTGATGGCTGGTACTTCTCTATCCTCTCAAAAATTTAGAACCAAACCAATGGAAGGCAATATGCTGGCATCATCTGTTGCATTTACCCGGACCAAGGTTCGGGGCGTGTTGATGTTTCCATCCTCGTCTCTATCTAAGCCATAGCGAGGTTCGGCGGGAGAGGATTGGGCCAGTGCATTTTGGATTTCCACAAATGCTTCGAAACTCATTCCCTCGAAATTCCATTTCTTATCGATGCGAATATCCAGCTGGCTCAACGGGTTGAGTCGAACGGTTCCTAATCGGCTATAATCTCGAATGACGGCCGGATAATCATCCAAGGTAGCTTGTTGGTCAACCGGTGCGTATGGTGATTTTCCGAGGTAGCGATAACGTCCACTCACTTCCCAGTTTTTACCAAATTTGTAACCGCCTAACAGCGAAACCAGCACGCCGTTATCCCAAACCGCAGGGATATAATCATCGTTTAGCAAATTAGTAAACTCACTTTTGTAGAGGGTTAAAGCAGCTACAGCATAAAAATTTCCGGTGAACTTTTGCTGATAAAGAAATTCTACTCCATACGTTCTTCCTTTGCCGGAACTCGTGATGGGCTCACTTCCAAATACTTCAAAATCGCCGCCTTTATTAGCCAAAGAAACGCTGTCTAAAATAGAAATTGGATATTTATCATAGTGTTTATAAAATCCTTCAAGAGAAATACGAGAAGATTTATTAATCAGATATTCAACACCTAAAACCGCATGATCACTTTCAATGTAATCCGTGTTCTCATTTACAAACTGCCCCGTATTACTTTGAAAGCCAAGTGCGGTATATGGTAGAATTTTGAAATATCGGCCAATAGAAGCATTCAGCGTCCAGTCTCGATTTTGTGAAAGTTTATAGGATATAGAAGCACGAGGACTTAGGGTTTTATACAACTGATGGCCGGTATCTGTAAACGTGTTTCCATCGGCTCGAATACCAAAGGAATATTTCAGGCGATTTTGTATTACACTGTTGGAAACTTGGGCAAATACTCCATATCGGAAAAAGTTAAGATCAGTCCTGAAATTACGGTTGTTTAAAAAATCTTGGGTGGTGTTGGTGTAATTTGCGTTGATCACCGCTAAACCGGAGGAAGTGGTCCAGCTACCCATAAATTTTGTTAGATGATAACGCAGGTGAGTTTCTGTCTCGCGGGATTCATTCTTAAGATATAAGCCTGTTTCGTTGATATTATCCTGATATCTGTAAAAGTAATTTCCCAGCGTGTTATTGCTAAGTACCGTTTCCATAAAACCAGATTGATCTTGAAACTGCCGTTTCCAACCCACGCCCGCCGTATTGCTATTTTGTCGAATCACGGGAATTTGATTCTGAATTGCTTCCTGTTCGGGGTCAAAGGTATCAAGATTATTGATGGCCAGATCATCAATGGAACCTACGCCCGTGATGTACAGGCTATTATATCGGTCAATTTTATGATGTACTTTGTATTGATAATCCCAATAATTAGGTAGAAATGGCAAGCCGATGGCCTTAAACAGGAGTTGTAAATACGACCGGCGCACCGAGGCGATATAAGTGGTATTAGCTTCTTTTGCGTCTCCTTTGAAAAGAGGACCCTCCGCTGTTAAGGCGGCCTCACTTGAACTTAAGCGCAGATTCCCGTTAAATTTACGTGGATTTCCGTTACGCTGATCGAATTGTAAAATACCTGAAAGCACGTTCCCGTATTGGGCTCCAAAAGAGGAAGCGGTGAGTGTTACGCCTTCAAAAAAGGAAACATTCAGTAACCCCACCGGCCCGCCGGCGCTCCCCTGCGTAGAAAAGTGGTTGATATTTGGGATAGGCACGCCATCCAGAAAATAGACGTTTTCGTTGGGCGCACCGCCACGTATAACCACATCATTCCTAAAGCCGCCAACGGAACCCGATACGCCAGGCAGAGATTGCACGACCTTAGCGATATCGTTATTGCCCCCCGGGTAGGCTGTTATTTCTTCTTGACTCAGGTTTTGGATGGATAATGGAGTAACCTCCAGCTTCTCAAATGGGTTTGGGGTGACGGTAACCTCGTTCAGTTCATTGATTTTTTCCTCCAACTTGAAATTAATATCCATATTTCCTTCCGAACGAACCACCACATTAAACTTTGTTTTGGATATGAAACCCACGTAAGAGGCCGTAAGATTATATGTTTTAGTGGGGATATTAGAGATGGTGAAACGTCCATCGGCGTTGGTAGCATCACCGAGCGTAGTTCCTTCCAAAATTACGGTGGTTCCAATTAGAGGTTCTCCGGTTTTAGCATCGGTGATAAGGCCGGTTATGGTTCCCGTTTGGGCGAAAATAGTTGAAGTTTGGAAGCCGAAAATGAAAAGGCCGATTAGAAAAAGGAGGGATTTACCCATAAGATTCTTTTGCTTAAATGATTCATGAACATCAAAGCAAATAAAAATATAAATAGTTCCGACTCACCTGATTGACGGGTAGAAATAATAGTGAGATGTTAGTAATGAGTAGTGAGATTTTTTCTGTTTCCAATGTCCTTGCGTGCCTCCGGTGTTTGATGGGCTAAAAAAATAATACACCCTCGATTTGTCATTTTGAGCGGAATGCGGAGAGCGTATGCGAACGAAATGAAGCCGAGAAGTCTAAAGGGGTTTGGCTGCGCTTTGTGGTCTTGATGGATGGTGCTTTTTGTCCCTTCCCATTTGAACCATGATTCACTTGAATATCCTCCAACCCAACCAACCCAACCACCCCGTCACTCCACACATGATGCGGGGTCTCCCTGCCAGCGCTGGGTGCTTTAATCAAGGAGATACCGCATCGGCGTTCCGCTCCACTTGTGCGGCATGACGGGGGTGTTGATGTTTCCCCAAACACGATTCTGAATTCTGAATTCCGCATTCTGACTCCTGTGTACAATTGGTATTGTTGCTTTGTCCAACCTCTTTAGATTTCTCCGCTTCAGTCACTCATCCGCCAGCTGGCGGACTCACTCCTTCCGGTCGAAATAACAAAGGTGGGGCATCTGCGCTGGTTGCTTCACTCAAGGAGATACCGCATCGGCGTTTCGCTCCGTTCCACTTGTGCGGCATGACGGGGGTATTTCCCGGCCATTCATCTACCTCATTTTGATCGAGGCGAGGGGAGCATTTTTATGGCAATTTATTAATACGATTTGGAAAAAATAGCCGTATATTTAAGGCTCTAAACTTTTCCGTAATATTATATGGTAATAAAGCAGCAAGGCATCAAATTTTTACAGAAAAGATTAAAGTACATGCCGGATATTTAAATAAGAAATTCCGGGATCTCATTTTAACACAACACATTAATGTCCCAAGACCTAAGAAACATCGCCATTATTGCTCACGTAGATCATGGTAAAACCACACTGGTAGATCAAATCCTAAAGCAGAGTGGTATTTTTAGAGAGCATCAGCATATAGAAGACCGAGTAATGGATTCCGGTGATCTGGAGAAAGAGCGTGGCATCACTATTAATTCAAAAAACACAGCCGTAAACTGGAAAGGAACTAAAATAAATATTGTGGACACTCCCGGTCACGCCGATTTTGGTGGCGAAGTGGAGCGTGTACTGAATATGGTAAATGGTGTGATTTTACTGGTGGATGCGGCTGAAGGTCCGTTGCCACAAACCAAATTTGTGCTTCGTAAATCACTCAGCTTGGGATATCGCCCCATCGTGGTGATTAATAAAATTGACCGGAAAGATGCTCGACCAAATGCGGTTTTGGATGAGATTTTTGACCTTTTTGTAATGTTAGATGCTACGAATGAGCAGCTTGACTTCCCGGTACTGTATGCGATTGCCAAAGAGGGAATTGCGAAAGAAGAGCTGGAAGATGAAAATGTTGATATCTCTCCCTTGTTGGATAGAATTGTAGCACACGTTCCGGCGCCTGATCACGATACTGATGCTAAGTTCAAAATGCTGGTTAGCAGTATTGAGTGGAATGATTATGTAGGCCGAATTGCCGTTGGGCGTATTGAACAAGGCACCATTAAAACCGGGCAAGAAGTTGCCTTAATGGATGGAAAGGGCACGGTGAAAGAAAAAGCTCGTGCCACAAAATTATACACCTTTAATGGCCTCCAGCGCGAACCCGTTGAGGATGCTGTTGCCGGCGATATTATTGCTTTAGCCGGTTACGAGGAAGTGAATATCGGGGATACTTTAACGGATGCCTCAGATATGAAACCTCTGAAATATGTGGATTTAGATCAGCCGACCATTGCCATGTATTTCCGGGTGAATAATTCTCCATTTGCCGGAAAAGAAGGGGATTATGTGACTTCAAACCAGATGAAAGACCGTTTGATTAAAGAGACAAGAACTAACGTGGCTATGCGGGTTGAGCCTACGAAGAGTCCGGATATTTATAAAGTTTCGGGCCGTGGCGAACTGCAAATGGCCATCTTAATTGAGACCATGCGTCGTGAAGGATTTGAGTTCTCCGTTTCTCGTCCTGAAGTTCTTTTTAAGGAAGTGGATGGGGTAACGCATGAGCCGGTGGAAGAAGTAGTGGTTGACGTTCAAACTGATTACAGCAATCGCGTGATTGATAATCTCCAGAAGCGAAAAGGAATTATGACTTCTATGAGCCAGGAAGGCGAAAATAATCGGATTCAGTTCCGAGTACCATCTCGTGGATTAATTGGCTTCCGAGGCGAGATGATGACTGAAACTCGTGGCACGGGAATTATGCACCAGCAGTTTGATGGTTATGAGCCGTATGCCGGTGAGATTGCAGGCCGAAGCCGAGGAGCTTTAATTGCACTGGAACAAGGAGACGTAACCGGATATGCACTGGAAGGTGTTCAGGATCGTGGAGAGTTTCTTGTGGAGCCGGGTGATTCTGTATATATGGGACAAGTAGTTGGCTTAAATAAACGCGGTGATGATATGGTGGTGAACGTGGTTAAGAAGAAAAGCTTAACAAACCACCGAGCTACTCAAACATCAGATGCAGTCAGAATCAGTCAGGCTAGAAAGATGAGTCTGGAGCAATGCATTGAGTTTATTGATACCGATGAACTGTTGGAAGTAACCCCAAAGTCATTACGTATTCGTAAAACTTTCCTCGATCACAACAATCGTAAAAGAGAAGAGAAGAAGAAAGCAGGCGTGTAAAAGCATTCGTTTCTATTGTTTTTAAGAAGCCGGTTCTCTATTCATTTAGTGACCGGCTTTTTTTGTTTAGATAGCTGACTCGAACTAAAAGGAGAGTTAAAAAACCCCCAAATGGGGTATGTTTTGCTAACCATCATTTGCGTTTTTTACCTGTATCAACATTTATTAAATACAGGATTATGACTACAAATAGGTTTTTAGGTACCACGAATTCTTTTCTAAGCATCGTCATTATTGGATTGGCATTTACAGCTGCGGGGTGCAAAACTGCAAACAGCGATTCCGAGATTAGCAGTGGAGAGATAGAAGCTACCATAGATGGGAAAGCATGGAAGGGCCAAGGTGGCACGGCTGTAAAACAAACCATAACTACTGGGGCGGGAAAAGTGACTGTTGCTACCGTTGCTGCCGCAAAAGTGCTAAATAATAGCACAGGTGAAAGTGAGACGCTGGAAGTAATCATTTATGGCGAATTGGGCGCAGAGGATATTTCGAAGCGCTCTTATGACATAGATTCAGATAATATGCCTAAGGCACAGATCGCTTTTATTACAATGATTGAAGGCCAGCGCGTGTACTATGCTGCATCCGAAGGAACGGTAAAAATTGACGGCATTTCTGAGGATAATGTGAAGGGAACATTTGAGGGAACTCTTGCCAATGTTCTGGATAAAAGTGATACTAAAAAAGTAACGGGCGGAGGCTTCAACGTAGATTTCTCATATACCGTTAGTTTTTAAGAAGCCTGCTAAAACGTAGAACCATAGAATACGGAAAAAGCAGGGTGTGAGGGATAATCAAAAGCTCAATTACGGTTGGCAAAAGGGATGTTTTGCCAACCATTCATACCTGTTATTTTTTGTTCAAAAATTCTATCATTTAGTTGGAATATACCACTCAGGCATTAATATAAGCTCCTTTTGCAACTGAGGGATAAATTTCCTCAAAGGACCGAAACGTTTCGGGCTCGGTTCTTTTGTTGATATCAGAACGCTTGAGCTGGGTGAATTCTGTAAGTCCCATTCCTGCCAATAATTCGGTTGCAGCACGTACCGTTTCCTGCTGGAAATTTTTCACACGCTCCGCTTTGTCTTTTACAACCAAGCCCTGCGTTAAATTTGGATTATGCGTGGTTATGCCGGTTGGGCATTCGTTGGTGTCGCACTTCAGAGCCTGAATGCAACCCAAGGCAAACATCATTCCCCTAGCGCTGTTACAGATATCGGCCCCCAGTGCCGTGGCACGTATTATATCAAAAGCAGTGATAACTTTGCCCGAAGCAATAACCTTGATTTCGTCTTTCAAATCGTAGCCTTGCAGGGTGTTGTGTACAAAAACGAGGGCTTCTTCTAAGGGCATTCCCATAGAATCGGAAAACTCGATAGGAGCCGCTCCGGTCCCACCCTCACTTCCGTCAATGGTGATGAAATCGGGGGTGATGCCGGTATCAACGATGGCTTTGCAAATATCGATAAATTCCTGTTCAATGCCGATACATAGCTTGAAACCGATGGGTTTGCCGCCGGATAGCTCTCGCAGTTGTTGTACAAACTTGAGCAATCCATCCGCATCTGAGAATGCTTTATGATAAGCGGGAGAAACCACTTTAGTATGAGGTTCAACGCCACGAATCTCTGCGATTTCTTTCGTGTTTTTAACGGCCGGTAATACGCCTCCGTGCCCCGGTTTTGCCCCCTGAGATAGCTTGATTTCAACCATTTTAACGGATGGCTTTTGAGCTTTTTCTTGAAACAAATCAGGATCAAAGTTACCGTCTGTTTTGCGGCACCCGAAATAGCCTGAACCAATTTCCCACACCACATCAGCTCCATATTCTAAATGATAAGGGGAAAGTCCGCCTTCGCCGGTATCATGGAAAAAGCCTCCCATCTTGGCCCCTTTATTCAATGCCCGAACGGCGGCTGCGCTGAGCGAACCATAACTCATCGCAGAGATATTGAAAATGGATGCCTGATAAGGCTGCGTGCACTGCTTTCCACCAACAAGTATGCGGGGTGGTTCGCTCATTAGATCTTTGGGATAAATGGAATGAGCCGCCCACTCGTACTGCTCGGCATATACATCCAGTTCGGTTCCAAATGGGTGGGTTTCGAAATGATTTTCAGAGCGCTTGTTTACAAAGTTCCGCTGATTTTTATTGAATGGTTTTCCATCGGTATTGCTTTCTACAAAATACTGACGAATTTCGGGAGAGATACTCATAAACAGATATCGAAAATGTCCAAGAAATGGGAAATTTCGAATAATCGTATTCTTTTTTTGCATCATGTCGATAATGCCAATAAGTACGATGGGCCCAACTAACACAAACAACCACCAGAAAGGATTCCAGAACCAGCCTATTGCACCAACAATTAGAATACTTAGTGTGCTGGCGGTGAGAAATCGTTTACCATTGATATTGAAGAGAAAAAATTCGTTAAGCATGATGGGATCCTTTTTAGTTTGCCTTTATCAGGCGAAGGATGGAATGTATAAATTGAGTGGGATTTTAACCAGTTTTTGTTATCCCATCCCGTAAAACCTCACGTTCTCTTTTAAGTGAGGGATGAAGTATTGCCTAAGGTTTTGCGCTACAAGGGCTGAAGTCGTGAGGCGCGGAAAGCAAGTTGTTCATAGTTACTTTTAAACTAAATCCATTTCTTATCACCACGCTAAAACCGGAACTCAATAGGGAGGGAGGATCGGTTTTTGTCTAATCGAACTTTGAGTAGTTGGCAGATCGAAAATTATGATAAAAGAAGTGCAGGAGGCCAATGCACTCCTGACTTAAATGAAGCATAGTTCTGGAAAAAGGATGTTCCTCCGGATATTTCAATATCAAGCTTTTTGAGCGTCTTATCTGTGCGTCATTTCTGTGTATTAGATTGAGATAATCACACTTCTTCTTGATTCCGGTTTTTTAACTTCTTCCAAGCATACGCTCCACCCGCGGCGGCAAGTAGGCTAAGTCCGCCATCAATAGGAGCCTGAGATGGAGCCGCTGGAAGATTGGGTTGCGCAAAGACGAGGCTGGTTGCAATTAGAATTATAGTAAGGGCTAATAAAAGGATGAGCATTACTTAATAAGCGTGAGTTTTTTGGTGATGACGGTGTTGCCGGCCGCAAGGCGATATAGGTACAATCCCGAAGCCAGACTCCCCGCATCAAACTGAACCGAGTAGCGTCCGGCGGATTTA
>JBDNFJ010000338.1:0-7362 GCA_041689895.1 Gracilimonas sp.
CCCATATTTTTAGTTCCGACCATGGGGTCTGCATACTGGATATAATTTTGTGCCTGAATTGAAAAAGAGAATAGAATTAAGGCCGATACCAGAGATAATTTTCTCATAATAAATAAGGTTAATTGGGAGGGAATTTTACTCCATAAAAATGTTTGCCAGCTCGTTGCGTAAATCTTCAATTGAAGCATTTGATCGATTGATGGCAAAGGTGATAATCACATCATGTTTCGCATTCATCATAAACATGGTGGTTCCGCCGACCGAGCCTCCACTATGGCCCTTCCAAACATTACCTTGAGAGTCGGTGATGGTAGCCCAGCCAATGCCATAATTAGTAGATTTGCCATCCGCAGTATGTTGAGGTGTCATTAGTAAATCCAACGTTTCCTGATTCAGGAAATCGGTAGAAAGATGTGCTTTCCCGAATGCAATCATGTCTTCGGTAGTGGAAAGAAATCCACCGCCGGCCCACTTGTTGCTAAGATCTACGGAAGGAGCTTCCACATTTTTCTCATCATTATAAACATAGAACTTGGAGCGATTGGGTATATCCCGATTAGCGTAATCAGGCATGGTGTGATCCATATTCAGTGGCTGAAATACTTCCGTTTCCATAAAAGGGATAAAATCTTCTCCCGAAGCCGTTTCTACCACGGCGCTCATCAAATTCCAGCCATAGCTTGAATATGAATATTGAGTACCCGGTTTAAAAAGCAGGGTATCGTCTTTGAAAATCTCGAGGGCGGCCGTTACGGAAGGATATTGCACATCACTTTGAAACTCATCACCACGATACGTTCGAATACCGGCGATATGTCCACCCAGTTGCTTAACGGTGAAATCGTATTTCTTATCAGGAAAAGAAGGCACATAGGCGTGAATGGATTTTTCCACGTCCAATTCACCTCTTTGCACCAATAAGCCCACAGCTGCGGCGGTATAGGTTTTTGAAACACTGCCCACCCGAAACAACGTTTCTTCAGGATTTATCGGTGTTTTATTGGAGAGATTGGCATACCCAAAACCACGCGACCAAATAATTTCTCCATCCCTGTAAACGCTGACGCTCATTCCCGGAATATCATTGTGGAGATAATAAGCTTCCACAACCTGTTCGGCGTTAGCAATATCTTTTTGCAGAGCAACTTCTTGCCCAAGCAAAGTGAACGAGATCAGGGAGAAGAGAATCAAAAATGAACATTGTTTTTTCATGGGGATTTTAACTGGTTAGGTAATCGTTAGTTTTTGCAGTAAGGGGACTTTTATGGGTAAAATAAACTATGAGTCAGCTCACGATTTGATCGCCAATAATGCTCATAAAAGAAGTGAGATTAAAAATAAAAGCCTTTTTAAGATGGTGAACCTGATGGTAACTATAAGCCACCACTTTCAAAAATAAAAACGGTTGATTGAGGATGGCTTTTCATTTCCAAGAGTTGAGATAAAGTAGAACGAATTCCCAAAAGCGTAGATCCTACATCTGATACTTCATGGTTTAACAGCTGGTGCTTTATATGTGAAAAACTTCATCCAGCTCAAAAATATGGTAGCCGACCGAGTATTTGTGTAACGCATTAATCATGCTTTGCGCAACCATTCGTGCAGGTATTGGTCGATATTTTGTTATACCAGGAATTTTTGTGAAGATGCGAGCAAGCATCATTCCGAACTGCTCGCCGGGCCGACGTTCTTCTCGGTCGCCGGCTAAAATGGAGGGACGAAGAATGGCAATCAACTCAAAAGGAAGATTTTTAACCGCATCATCCAGCTCTCCTTTAAGCCGGGAATAAAACATTCTGGATTTGGGATTTGCTCCCGCCGAAGAAACCAGCGCATATTTCTTAACCCCGTTTTCAGCAGCTGCTTTTGCGGTTTCAAATGGGTAGGTGAAGTCGATGGTGTACTGTTTTTCTTGGCTTCCGGCTTTCTTGATGGTGGTGCCTAAAGCCGAGAATAATTCATCTCCGACAAGCAGATGCTTCCAGCTATCTAACTCCTCAAAGTTAATAATATGTTCTTCCAATTTGGGGTGATCGATTCCTGTTGTCCGCCGATGAAAAACCTTTACCGTTTGATAGCGGTCATCGTCTAACAGTAGCTTAACAAGCTGCGAACCAACTAAGCCAGTTGCTCCAAGTACAAGGGCTGTATTTGTCATAATATTAGTGGTTTGGTTTATCAGCACCGTTGTCCTTCATTTCCTGGGTGAAAACATTATCGGGCTGAACTGAAATATAACTGTATAAATGAATCGGTTTCATTTTTATAAAGAAGGGAGTATTTATTAAATGAACGGTTTGATAAACCATCGTTCATTTCCTGTATCCTTTTATAGCGTATTTTTAGCATCAATTTTTGAAAAACAAAATCTCTTGTTGGAAGCTACCCATAGTTTTGGGAAATTAATGCTTAGCGCCTGTAGCGTTCATCAACTGGAAATCACATACTATACGCATGCTGTTATCATTAGCCATACTCGTTTTTGCTTTTTTATTGAATTTATTCCTGCCCTGGTGGAGCATCGCCCTACCGGGTCTTCTATTTGGATATCTATTCAATAAGGAAGGCGGGTCCTCTTTTGGCTGGGGATTTTTAGCGCTTTTTATACTTTGGGGAGGGCAAGCGCTCTACATTCACTTTGCCAACGACGCCATCCTCTCTACCCGAATCGCTGAGATGTTGCAGGTGGGATCGCCTTTGGTAGTTGTACTTGTAACTGCAATTATTGGGGGAATAGTCAGCGGTTTAGCCACATTGACAGGCGCAGTTTTGAAGGATACGCCCAGAAAGTTTCATGAATAAGGTAGAATAGCCTGCAGCAATTCTGAATCTGTCAAACCCATGTTTCTGCCACTAATATCCTACTTCATTATCACATCTCGGTATTCCACAAAATGCGTGAACTTTGAATTAGGGTCTGAACTTTCTGTATAGAAAATCAGGCTGTTTCCGCTCGACCCAAGCACTCTGCTGTCAATAGAAACTTCATTTAGAAAACTTCCATCATGGGCATAAAACTGTAGAGACATTTCAGGTTCTTTATCCTCCTGCGCAGATTGGCGGTTTACCTGGATGGCAACCCACGCATCGTTAGCTATAATGTTAGTCACAAAATCAAAATCACTGCGTATAATTTCTAACACTTTATTTACATCTCCACCTGCATTTTCGAACTCTTTCTTTTTTATATCTACTTGCAAGGGGAAAGCATAAATCGAGTCGGTTTCTACATTCAAAATCTGCAAATTATCCGTTAAAGGAAGATAGAAGTATAATTTATTCGCATAAGGCCGAAAAGCCATCGTATTTGACCGCAGGCTCAACATACTTTTAACGGCATCAATTTCTCCAAAGGTAAGAGTGAGTGGCTCACTATCTTCATTCTCAAAAATGCGATGCAACAAGCTTGTAGAATCGGGCATCCTCATTGTATATGTAGTATTAGCCGTTATAAAAGAGGGCTTATTTTTTTCCTTGAAAAGATAGTAGGCACCTTTCAGGTCTTGTTGATTAATCTCCCCAACACATTTGCCGCTATTAATATCATAGGTAATAATTTTAGTTTGAGAGGCATCTAACACAAACACCTGGGTCGAATTGGCATAAATGGCCGAAACTTCTACAAACTCACAAGGTCCTTTTCCCTTTTCACCAAAAGAAGCTGTCATAGTGTAATCTTCAAACAGATATACGCCGGGTGAGTTATCCATCACAACCCACTTTGTATCCGTGAGCATAATGACGTTCCCTGCGGTTCCTAAAAATTGGAGGTCATCGTTTAATGGTTCTTCTTTTTTGACTTCAGAAAGTGAAATAGTGCGATTGGCATCGTCGGGAGTCGGGGTTTTATCCGAAGAGCAAGCGGAAGAAATGAGTAGTATAAGGGTTAGATATGCGAGCGGTCGGAATGGGTACATCGAAAATAATTTTTAATTACAATTTATATAGTAGATGCTTTTTCTTCTCAAGAAAAGAAAATTAAAAAATCGGTAATCTTAATTGAATCAAAAATATTGGCTTCTTATCTTAGAAAAACTTCATCAAAACTGATACCCAAATCAACCCCATAGAAATTTATAGTTTTGAAATACTGCCAAAGCGCACCCAACCTTGGAGGTCGCGTAATTGATGGTATTTATTCTCTCCCAAATCATGTTCAAAATCCGGCGCGGTATTCGCAGTCGGATTTTTTTTGACTTAAAATCTCTCTCTTCTTTCAATCCGACGTATTATAGTACATCTTCCTTTTCTATTTATAAGATAGTGCAGAATCTGAAAGGTGAACATCATAGCGCCCTTAAACTTTCCTTAAACCAGAAACTTAAATAATTCATGTCTCTTAACGAACAAAGAAAAGCCATTCTTGCCCTTAGCGATGGCACCGTAGCACACGGACAAGCTATTGGGTTCGATGGTATTACCGGCGGCGAGTTATGTTTTAACACCAGCATGACCGGTTATCAGGAAATTTTTACGGATCCCAGTTACTATGGCCAAATGATGATGATGACTTATCCGCATATTGGGAATTACGGAACTATGCATCGAGATGATGAAGCCCGAAAGGTAATGGTTGCCGGTGTTATCACTCGTGCTTTTTCCTGGGAATTCAGCAATCCTATGGCCGACCGAAGCCTTCAGGAATATCTGGTGGATAATGAGATCACGGGAATCTCTGGGGTGGACACGCGGAAACTGGTTCGCCATATTCGAGAGAAGGGCGTTATGAACGCCTTGATTTCGAGCACGGAAATGGACGAAAAGAAACTGGTTCAGATGGCAAAAGATTGGGAAGATATGAACGGGCTGGAGCTGGCTTCTAAAGTGAGCCGGAAGGAAGCTCAAACGGTAAATGGAAAAGATGATTTCCGCGTGGCGGCTTTCGATTATGGCATTAAGCAGAATATCATAAATAGCTTAAATGCACGCGGCTGTACGTTGAGAGTATTTCCGGCTAAAACCTCAGTAGAAGAAATTGAAGCTTGGGAAGCAGATGGATATTTTTTCAGCAATGGACCGGGCGACCCGCTGGCAACGGCCGAGTATGCGCTGGAAGCCGTTAATTATGCGAAGGCAAGTGGTAAAGCTGTTTTTGGAATTTGTCTCGGCCACCAGTTGATGGCGCTCAGCGAAGGTCTTAAAACCACTAAAATGTTTGTAGGACATCGAGGAGCCAATCAGCCTGTAAAAAATCTGGAAACTGGATTGGTGGAAATTTCAACCCAAAATCATGGATTTGCGGTAGATGAAAATTCCCTTGATGAGAAAGTAGCCGAGGTAACTCATATCAACCTGAATGATGGCAGTATTGAAGGCTTGAAGTTCAAGAACTTCCCCGGATTTTCCATACAGTATCACCCTGAAGCTTCGCCCGGACCTCACGATTCTGATTACTTGTTTGATCAGTTTATTGATATGATGAAAGAGCAGAAATAAGACCTAATATTTAAGATAAAAGACGATTCCGCATACCAAAAAATCAATAACGAATTAACCAATAATTACCCACTAAGAAATGCCCAGACGCAACGACATTCATAAAATTTTGATTATTGGCTCCGGCCCAATTGTAATTGGTCAGGCTTGTGAATTTGATTATTCCGGCTCTCAGGCTTGCCGTTCTTTACAAGAAGAAGGGTACGAGATTGTGCTCATCAACTCGAATCCGGCCACTATTATGACGGACCCAATTATGGCGGACGCGGTGTATATGCTTCCCATGACTACGGCATCTATCAGAGAAATTGTGGCTAAAGAAAAGCCGGACGCCGTGTTGCCAACGATGGGCGGCCAAACCGGACTAAATTTGTGTCGTGATTTGGAGAAGGAGCATTTCTGGGAAGAAAATAGCATCAAGATAATTGGGGTAGGTATGGACGCGGTTGAGCTTACCGAAGACCGGCAACTTTTTCGGGATAAAATGGAGGAAATTGGAATCGAGCAATGCAAAAGCCGCGCTGCACAATCGCTGCTGGATGCGAAAGAGATTAAAGAAGAATTAGGGGGCTTGCCCATTGTAATCCGGCCTTCTTTTACGATGGGTGGAGCCGGTGGCGGTATCGTCTGGTCCGAAGATCAGTTTGAAGGAAAGGTGCTCCGTGGGCTGGAAATGAGTCCGGTTCACCAGGTGTTAATTGAAGAATGTATTTTTGGCTGGAAAGAATATGAACTGGAGCTTTTGCGGGATGCCAACGATAATGTGGTGATTATTTGCTCAATCGAGAATATGGATCCGATGGGCGTGCATACCGGCGACTCGGTGACGGTTGCGCCCACGCAAACGCTTACTGATAAGCAGTTGCAGATTTTACGTGATGCCGCCATTAAAATGATGCGCAGTATTGGAACCTTTGCCGGAGGCTGTAATGTGCAGTTTGCCGTTGAGCCGGGTACCGATCGCTTTGTGGCTATTGAGATTAATCCACGGGTGAGCCGTTCGTCAGCTTTAGCGTCGAAAGCAACCGGATATCCTATCGCTAAAGTGGCTACCAAGCTGGCTGTTGGTTACACCCTGGATGAGTTGAAGAATCAAATTACCGGAACCACTTCGGCTTGTTTTGAGCCCAGTATTGATTATGTAGTTTGCAAAGTGCCTCGCTTTAATTTCGACAAGTTTCCCGGCGTGGATGAAGAACTTTCAACCCAAATGAAAGCGGTAGGCGAAGTGATGTCGATAGGGCGAAATTTCCCGGAGGCGTTGAACAAAGCGTGGCAATCGCTGGAGGTTGGGCGTGATGGATTAGGTGCCGATGGCTATGAAGAGTTTGATCGCAAAACGGTGCGTGATCGACTGATGAAACCTTATTGGGATCGCTCAATGCAAATCCGAAATGCTTTTAAACTGGGCGCATCCGTGGAAGAAATTGCGGATATCACGAAGGTAGATCCTTGGTTTCTGCAGCAAATTCGCTACATGGTTTCCCTGGAAAACAGAACGGAGGGACAATCGCTGGATGAAATCTCAAAAGAAGATTTCTTTGAGATGAAACAAGCCGGTTTTTCGGATTCCCAAGTTGCTTATTTGCTCAGCAAAAGTGGGGAAGATGTATCCGACAAAAAAATAAGAGATCGAAGAAAGGAGCTCGGCTTAACGCCTTCTTTCAAAATGGTAGATACGTGTGCGGCTGAATTTCCGGCACAAACGCCCTACTATTATTCTACCTACGAGGGCGAGAACGAAAGTGAGGTAACCGACAAAAAGAAAGTACTGATTTTAGGAAGCGGACCGAACCGAATTGGTCAAGGTATAGAGTTTGATTATTCCTGCGTGCATGCCGTTTTAGCCTCCAAAGAAATGGGGTATGAAACAATCATGGTGAATTGTAATCCCGAGACGGTTTCTACCGATTTCGATATTGCCGA
>JBDNFJ010000339.1:0-2916 GCA_041689895.1 Gracilimonas sp.
CCCCGTCATCCCGCACATGTGTAGCGCAGCGGAATGCAGAGGCGGTATCTCTATGACTAAAGCAACCAGCGCTGACAGGGAGACCTCGCATCAAGTGCGAGGTGACGGTATGGCTGGGTTCATATTCCATTTGAACATTTTCCCGTTGAATTGCCCCTACGGGAATAACGTGGCATGCACCCAATATCTTGCGGCAATCACTGGAAGCAGAACTTCCGGCGTACGTTACGAATAGGACGTTCATAATGAGGGAGAATCCAGAACGCTTCAATCCTCAAACAAATCTTCATCTTCACCCATGCCCCCGGGTAATTGCTTGGTAGTCTTAGCTCCAAGCTTTCGAATCATTTCAGCCTGACGCACTAAATTACCGGCTCCGGTAGAGAGCCTTCCCATGGCTTCGTCGTAGCTTTCTTGAGTTTGGCGAATACGCTGCCCTACGTTGTTCATGCTGTCCACAAATCCCACAAATTTATCATACAAAGCACCACCCCGTTCCGCAATTTCCATGGCGTTTTTGTTTTGATATTCCTGCTTCCACACGCTGTCAATAACAGCAAGCGTGGCCAGTAAAGTAGTAGGACTCACAATCACGATATTTTTATCAAAAGCCTCATAATATAAGTTAGAATCGTACTGAAGAGCGGCACCAAAGGCCGGCTCAATGGGCATAAAAAGCAACACAAAATCAGGGCTTCTGTCTCCATGAATTTGCTGATAACTTTTTTCACTAAGTCCTTTCACATGCGTTCGAATGGATTGAACATGCTCTTTTAGTGCCTGCTGCTGTTCCACTTGGTCATCGGTGGAGCTATAGCGCTCATACGCTTTTAATGAAATTTTGGAATCAATAATCATATACTTTTCATCCGGCAGATACACCACCACATCGGGGCGATCATATCCCCCACCCTCTTTAGCAAAACTTTGCTGCGTCTTATATTCCCGACCTTTAGTAAGCCCCGAACGCTCCAAGATTCTTTCCAAGATAATCTCTCCCCAGTCGCCCACCGCTTTATTATCACCTTTCAAAGCCTTGGTTAGATTTTTGGCATCATCACTCATTGTTTTGTTGAGTTCGGCCATCTGTTTGAGCTGCTCTTTCAATCCTGCCCGTTGTCTGTTTTCATCATCGTAGGTGTCTTCTACTTTCTTCTTGAAGGCCTCCAGCTTTTCTCCCAACGGGTTCAACAGCTGATCCAGTTGTTCTTTATTCTGCTTCGTGAATTTCTCGGATTTCTCTTCCAGAATCTTGTTGGCCAGATTCTCAAACTGCGTGGTAAGCTGCTCTTGCATTTCAGCCAGCTCTTTTTTCTGTTCGTTGAGGCGCTCCTGTAGATTTCGATAATCCGCATTCCGTTCAGCCAGCTGCTTGTCTAATTCATTGGCTCGATGGCGTTCTTGTCCCAGCTCTTCTTCTTTTTTTTGTTGAGCCTGATGCAGCTCTGATTCCACTTCTTGCAGTTGATTGCTCAAATTCTGATTCCGTTCTTCCAACATTAAGCTTTCGGATTTTGATTTGAAGTGAGCAATGGCAAAGCCCGCCACTCCCCCGATGATAATTCCAACAATAGCTAAGATATACTCCATAAATACAGACCCTTCTATTTTATAATTTTTGTGAAGATACTAAGGATATCTGTCAAATTGTGTCACCCTTTCCGCCTCTTAATTACTCAATCTTTTTTCAATTAAATCAAAGAATCCCTGCACTAAAAGCGCCAGTACGGCCGCAGGAATAGCACCCTCTAAAATGAGTGGAACACTATCGAGACGAATTCCTGTGAGAATAGGTTGACCATAGCCGCCGGCTCCAATTAAAGCTCCCAGCGTGGCCGTTCCAACATTAATTACGGCTGAAGTTTTGATGCCGGCCAAAATGGTAGGTAGTGCCATCGGCAATTCAATCTTTCGCAAAATAACGGAGCCCGGAATTCCCAGCGCTTGGGCAGATTCTAAAGTAGGATGTGGAATGTTTTTAATGCCCGCATGTGTATTTCGGACGATGGGCAACAGGCTGTAGAGAAAAAGCGCGGCCATGGCGGGTAAAGCGCCAATGCCGAATAATGGAATCATAAAGACCAGCAAAGCAAGCGATGGAATGGTTTGAAGCACCCCGACCGTACCCAACACCGTACTCTCAAAAAGCGGAAACTTCACGGCTACAATACCGACCGGAATGGCCACCAATATGGCTAAGCCCAACGAAATTCCGACCAAGTATAAATGTCCCAGCGTGTTTACCCAAAGCCGATGCCAGAGATTAGAGCTATGAACTTCCGTTTGAATTCCAAAGGTTGCAGAAATATACTCCGAAGCTACTTTACTGCTGGGTATTTTTTTCAATTTCACCTTTGCATTCATAGCTACCATTTCGTCCTCGCTGATGGCTCCCTCTAACTTCTTCAATTCTGCCACGGCTTCGGGATTTCGTTTTTCAAGATCAGCCCGATACAGGAAAATGGCTTCATAATCCGGGAAGAAATGGAGATCATCTTTTAGCACTTTGAGATCGTAATACTTGATTTCGGCATCGGTGGAATACAGGTCGATGAGATCAATGCTTCCGCCTTCAAGTCCCCGATAGGCCAGATCGTGATCCAATCCCGTTACGGACGCTGGATGGATGTTATAGGCCTTCTGAATTCCTTTCCAGCCATCGGCCCGGTCTATGAATTCGTTGCTGAAGCCAAAGTTGAGTTCGGGATGCTTTCGTAAATCGGAAATGGTTTCAATTCCCAGTTTTTTGGCAATCTTCTTTTTCATTCCCAACGCATAGGTGTTATTAAAGCCTAATGAACCCGTTGTTTTAATGCCGAATTGAGCAAGCTTTAGCTCCAGCTCTTCAAAAGTAGAAATGTCCGAATCCTGCAAAATTTGCTGAATGATGGTTCCCGTGTAATCGGGATATAGATC
>JBDNFJ010000340.1:0-13854 GCA_041689895.1 Gracilimonas sp.
AGCACAGAGCCAAGATTGACGAATCAAAATCGTTGCGGGCCTATCTTTTTAAGATAGCCTACACGCGGATGCTAAATCTGTTTAGAGATACCGAAAAATTTAATCAAGATGCAGATGTGGCGGAAGTCGCCCAATCTCCCAGCTCTGACGAACCCGACGAATTAGAGGGAAACTCACATACCCACTTTGTTAACTAAAATTTATGAATGGGACGGGGTAATGGGTGATACTACTAACACTTTTTTATTTTGAATTTGATTCACAGGAAAAGAAAAAACACAATCAGAATTGCAAACGGAGCAAAATTGATGCAACAGCTTCGTAATGAGGGCAAAATCCCCACCAAGTCGGGAATCTATGTAATTGCTAAAACCATAATATCCTTACAATCAAGGCCATCTATTTAAATTGCACCGCTGATATAATTTTGCAATATTAGGAGCAATCATTTAATTATTGGGGATTGTATTATGAAAAACCGCCTTATGGTATCTGCACTCATTCTTGGCTTTATTTCCATTGCATGGATTCAAAAATCAGATCATCAAATAGAGCCGGATCCACAACCCATTAAAACTGTTATGCAGCGTTTGATGATGGATATGCACACCGTCACATTGGGCATTTATATGGAGAATTATGAAACCATTTATTTGGGTGGACATGGTATTGCTGCTCACCCTAAAATTATTATGGAGCAGAGAAAAGAGATTGCAGGCATTTTAGGTAGCCAGATGAAATCTTTTGCTTCCATGGATATGGTGGTCCATCATCATGCCGATTCATTGGCTATGGCAGCAAAAGCAAAAGACATGCAGAATGTACAACGTCATTATCAAATCGTGCAAAACGGTTGTGTGAGCTGCCACGCAACATTTCGAGATAAGATTATTGAAGCCAGTCCAAATTTTTAATTAGTTATGATTATTTAACATCTACAGCTACTGCCGAAAATAGCTCTTCAAATTCGTCTTCGGTGATTAACTGACAAGCCATAGGAAACAGCGTTTGATCTTCGCGTAAAATGTGTAAGCGCAGCATCTCGATAAGCTGAACACCTTGCTCGTAAGCCAAATCGGAGACAATGGATTGGGAATAAACATCAGGAAGCTGGGGTGCCAGCCCCATAAAATTAAATATTAGCGTACTTAACTGAATAAAAGTAACATGCTCGCCTTCCATCAGCTCAACGCCTGTACGAGGATCTTCATCCGACATATATTTGGTGTAGTCGCTATGCTCACCGTTTTGCAATAACCTTTCTTGAAGCAAAGGAAAGAGTTGTTTTTCTTCTCTGCGGTTGTGATCCAGCAAACTGGTATCCAAGAAATTAAAAAAACGACTGAAGGATATAGTCATCTCTTCGTCCATTTTCCAGCGTTCTTTCTTAAACCTCAACAAAGCTACTTCAAAGCGGTCGATTTCTTTGAGGACTTCCTTGTGCTCGTCCATATATTGCTGAAGTAGCGCTGGCATTTTTTCATAGGGAACCGCATCTACAGTAGAAGGTGGCGCATAATTGGTAGAATCGGAGAGGCTCATGCTCATGGGGTTTAATCCCGAATCCATCTTTTCCTCTACTTCATTATCTTCGATCTCTTGCTGCTTAGCATGGTTAAAATCAGTTTGAATATCCAAGATAGCTTCCGCAGACACGTATTTGATAATGGTATTTTCGCAGTGCTCTTTGAGTTGTGATGCAATCTCCGGGTTTTTGCCCGCAAGCTCTATCGTAAAGGTGATGAAATTCTCCTGAACAATCACATCTTGAATCATATTTAGGGTAATTAGATCTTTACCAAGCACGGGGTGAATAACGTGCGTGAGTGCTGACCGAACCTGCTGTTTATTGATAGCCATAAAACGACTTTTTTATTTTTTGGTTATTTAATCCTCCAATGTTTTCAAAACCTTGGAGGATGGTGATCAAATTCTATCAAACTTTAGTAGTTGATGAAGCCCTTAAAAGATTTAAATAACGGATAAAAATAAATTAAGCACTCCTTCTGCCCCAGGAACTCCCTTAACAGAAGGAGAAACTTGTTCCGACCTACCTTTCATAAATAAGTAGTGTAAATATTCTGATGTATTTTCAAACATGATTTTAAATCTGTTACTCTATAAAAGGGCTTAGGTGTTCGTAGTTTTAGACTGCCGTTTCAGCATGTAAATAAGGCCTAAGGAGATTACCGTTAATATCACAAATATTAAAAACCCGTTTCTGTAGCCTGCAACTCCCTGGATTTCAACAAAAAGTCCCATTAATGGTGGAAGGGCAAATCCTCCCAGAGCACCCAGTCCTCCCACCCATCCGGCACCGCCACCTACGGCCTCTCCTATATATTGAGGGACTAATTTAAAAACGCCGGCATTACTTATGCCCATACCTATAGCCAGCAGAAGAAGTCCAATGATGGCGATTGTAACGCTCTGTCCGAATGAAAGTATAACAGCTCCCACCGCGGAAACCAACATGGATATCACTAGGGTGATAACGCCGCCTATTCTATCTGCCAATATACCGCCGGGTACTCGTATCACTGAGGCAAGAACGGAATAAAGCATCGTCAGACCGCCCGCCACAGCTAAAGGTTTGCCAAAATATTCCTGCCAGTAAGTGGGTAACCAGGCCGTTAACGCAAGGAAACCTCCGAATGTAGTAAAATAAATAAAGACCAGCGGCCAGGTTTGCCGGATTTTGGCTGCTTTTATCAAGCCATCCCAAAGGCCCCCCTGCGGAAAAAGTTCCTGCCCCATTGAACGGGCACGTTTTTTTGCCTGTTCCACCGAATAATTTTGAGAGCTTAATTGAAAAAAATAGGCGTTGGGAGCAAGTTTATAATAAGCAAAAATACCCACCAGCAAGAAAATCAGCCAAACCAGATAGGTTCCTGTGATGGCTATAGCCCCGATAAGCAGAGGAATAAGATAAGAAAATAAGCCTGGGGCAATATTACCGAATCCGGCATACGCACCCAGAGCCCACCCCTGTTTTTCCTTGGGAAACCAATAAGAGACCTGCCCAACACCAACGGAAAAGGTAGCAATCCCACATCCGGAAAATAGTGCAAATAATAATAGTAGCGGATAGTAATCGATCGTCAGATTTTGGGGACCCACCACCCCGAGCAATGCAGCCAGTCCGACCATCCCCACTGCCGAAAGTGCCAGAAGAATAAGAAAGGGTTTTCTGCCACCGGTAGTATCTACCCATGCTCCAAAGGGAATACGCAGCAGCGACCCCGTTAAATTTGGCATTGCCACCAGTAATCCCAGCTGAAGTGAAGTCATCATCATTGTTTGATCTAATAACTTGGCCGTAGGCCCGAAAAGAGAGACGGCCGCAAACCCTACAAAAAATCCCAAGGTAGTCCCGATCAACCCTTTATTAGGAGTACCTTGAAGGTCCTTTCTTGACATGGCGTACTTTTTTAAAAATTAAGGTGAATTAAATTTCAGTTATTTTCGGGCTTCACTTTCTTTTTGTTCACAAAATCTGGATCACGAATAGTTTTACGATCCCAGTACCACATTACCACCTGATAAGGGCGCCAGATGTAGGGGAAGGGTGCAACCAACAAATGCATGAGCCGAGTAAAAGGGATGATTAGAATAAGCGTGAATGCTCCGACAATGTGCAGCTGAATCATCCACGGCATGGCCACAACAGCTCCCATATCAGGACTCAGTTTAAAGATAGACCAAAGGTAGGGCGTGAGCACGGCAGCAAACCAAGAGGAACCCCAACGGTAGAAATAGGCCGTATATAAGCCGGTGACAACCTGTAGCAGGAGTAAGACCAACAGAAAAATATCCATTTTGCTTGTAACCGTGCGTACCCTTGCATTGGTTAATCGGCGATGAACGAGGCTACAAAGCCCGAATAAAACGGCGAATCCAAAACTGAAAGCAGATATTTCCAGAATCAACAAGCGTAAGGGTTCACTGTTCCATGCAAGCACCTCAGCGGGAATAAGAAAGGCGATTAAGTGTCCAAAAAAAAGAAACAACAGACCCCAGTGAAAAGGCTGCGATCCCCAAAAAAGTTGCCTTCCTTCCAGAAACTCAGAAGAAAGGGAAGATACGGTAAATCCCTGATTTCGATAGCGGTAAATGGACCCGATTATTAGAAAAGCAAGAGCCAGATAGGGTAGTACTATAAACAGAAAATAATTTAATATAGCCATAGCATTGAATGTTTAGAATTTATTCTCTTTGAGGTTGTTCTTCATCTCTCCTTTTACAGATTCCATATAATCCTTTTCGTTGGAAATCTCTACTTTTTTCAATTCCGGAAAGTCAATATCCAGTAATTTTTGTATCACACTGAGTGGGATGCGGAATTTGGTAACGTGATCTTCCCTTTTGTCAAGCACCGTTTTATGGAATTTCTGGTAGATTCCCTCTTTTTCGCGGATGCGATTCGGAACAAATTCATCTACCATTTTTTCAATCGCAGGCTTTAGGAGATAGCTAACTAGCTCTTCCTGCAGTTCTTTGTCTTGCAAATGGGGGAGCAGTCGCAAGATATTTGGCAAGCGATCGGCCAACTCCCCACGGCAGTCGATGCCTGCCTGATGATGTTCCTTATTTAGGTTAGCCAGAATTTTTCCTCGCGTATAATCCTCGCCAAACAGCACATAGCCCACATCTAAACAACAAAGCGCCTGAATGTCGAAGGTGCGGATATAAATCTGTTCCAGCTCGGTGGCCGGAATGGTTTCTACAAATTCCTTAAACGACTGGAATTCACCTGCTATTTCCGGATACTTTACATCCAGCATGTATTGGCATGCATTTACTGCATCTGCATAGCCCTTCTCGGGAAAGTAGAGGATGGAAGCCATGGTTTCGTAATGTCTGATATCCATTGTGTAGTACCTTTATAGTCCTCGTGCGGGTTGTGGTTTAAAACCGAAGCCAGTTGAACCTTTTTTGTCGGCTGTACTCTGTAGCATTTCGTCTGCTTCCTCACGGTGAGCCGGTGGTATCACAAATCGCTGATCGAAAGTGGGCAATGAGGTAAGTTGATAAATTTCTTCGGCCTCTTCGCGGGTCATGCCAAGATCTTCAAGCATTTTATCTACTTTCTTTTTATCGAGGTCGCCGACTGTTACATCACGCCGGTAGAGGCGTACAACCATTTCTTTAAGTAGTACCTTTTTGACCAGCTCGGTATCACCTGCGCTAAACATATTGGCCATATATTGCATCGGAAAGCGCGCTTCATCAATACTTTGGAAAAGCTCAGAAGTAGTGGTGTTGTAAAGCTGACGATCCCATTGCTTGGCTTTCCCGTGCACCTTGTCTAACTGAGCAGTGTCGTTTTCGCCCATAACAGCCATTACGGGCAACAATGGCGGCACGTAAAAAAGCATAGGAAGGGTACGAAACTCAGGGTGTAACGGTAGAGCAATTTTCCATTCCTTAACAAACTTATACACCGGCGACTGTTGTGCTGCTTTGATGGTGGAATGATGAATGCCGTTCGCTTTAGCGGCTTTAATCACCTCAGGATCAAAGGGATCCAGAATAATCTCCAACTGCATATCAACTAGTTTGTCTTCATCGGCGGAGGCAGCTTCTTCAATACGATCAGCATCATATAATAAAACGCCTAAATAACGAATACGCCCCACGCAAGAGTGCATACAAGCAGGTGCTTCGCCAGCCTCAAGTCGTGGATAACAAAGCACACATTTTTCTGATTTACCGGTGTGCCAATTAAAATATGATTTTTTATAGGGACAGGCTGTTACGCACATCCGCCAAGCTCGACATCGTTCTTGGTTGATAAGCACTATACCATCTTCTCCACGCTTGTAAATGGCACCTGATGGACAGGAAGCCACACAAGCTGGGTTCAAGCAGTGATTACAAATGCGGGGGAGATAGAAAAAAGCCATCTGCTCAAGCTGAAACATAGCCTCCTGTTCGGCTGGTGATAAGTTTCTCAGGTTTGGATCCTGCCGTGCATAATCCTGCGTTCCGCCCAAATCATCATCCCAATTGGGCCCAGCTTTGATATCAATTGGTTTTCCTGTAATAAGGGAAACGGGAATTGCTGTAGGCTGGTCATCTCCTTCAGGCGACTCAATTAGATCGCTATAGCGATAGGTCCACGGTTCGTAATAATCATCAATAACCGGCAGATGTGGATTGTGAAAAATATTGAGTAATCCCTTTAGCTTTCCCGCGCCTCGTAGCTTGATTTTACCATTTCTTTTTTCCCATCCTCCCTGATATATTTCTTGGTCTTCCCATTTACTAGGATAACCAGTGCCAGGTTTGGTTTCTACGTTGTTCCACCACATATACTCGGCCCCTTTGCGATCAGTCCATAGGTTTTTACACGCAACTGAGCAGGTATGGCAGCCAATGCACTTATCCAGGTGGAAGACCATCGATATTTGAGATCTAATATTCATAATTCATTGGTTTGATCTTTCGATTAATTAAAATTCAACCTTATCCATTTTTTTCACGAATACATGAGTATCCCGATTCACGCCAGTTGGACCCCAGTAATTAAAATGATAAGTAAACTGCCCATAGCCACCAGCCAGCAGATTAGGCTTGAGGTGCGTACGAGTAAAGCTGTTGTGACCACCAGCTCGTTTATTGCCACGCATCTCCGACTTGGGAATAGAAATGGTGCGCTCGGGTGCATGATAGACAATGCAAACTCCTTTCGGAATGCGTGTGCTTACTGCGGCCCGGGTACAGAATACGCCGTGGTCGTTATAAACCTCCACCCAGTCGTTATCTTTGATGCCCAACTCTTCGGCATCCTTCTCGCTGATCCAGCAAGGTTCCACCCCTCTAGAAAGCGTGAGCATGCGCAGGTTATCCATATAAGTGGAGTGAATATGCCATTTGCCGTGTGGTGTCAGGCAGTTTAGCATTCTACCCTGTCCGTTTTTAGCGGTCTCTCTCAAATCGCCGTAGGCTTCGGGGCGAGGTGATGGTTTGTAAGTGGGTAAATGTTCGCCAAAAGCATGATACCATTCGTGATCGTGATAAAATTGCTGCCTACCGGTAAGCGTACGCCAAGGTACCAACCGTTCCACATTGTATGTAAATGGTGCATAAGCACGCCCATCATTAAGAATACCTGACCAGACTGGTGAAGTATTATATCTTCTTGGCTGCGCCTGTAAATCTTTATAGGTAATTCGCACGTTCCGGTATCCTTCGCCCAAATCAGCCAAGCTCAGCCCCGTTCTTTCTTCGGCATCTTTATAAGCACGCATATTAAGCTCGCCGTTGGTTAGCGTAGAAAGATGCAGCACTGCATTTGCGGCGTCAACATCATCCCTAATGGAGGGATACGATTTTCCATTAAACCGCTCCACCGGCATATCTTCAATAAGCATCTGATCGTACATATCCGCTGCGTCATAATGATTGCCGTGTGCTCCCAGCCCTTTTGTTTTGATGTTAGGACCGAGCGAAATATATTTTTGATAGATTTTGGTGTAATCCCGTTCCACAATAATGAAAGACCCAGTGGTCTCCCCGGGCTTAAACTCGCATTCTCCTTTGTACCAATCTTTTACGTCAGGCTGAGCCACTTCGTCTTTGGAATCATGTCCCAGCGGTAAAGTCACAATATCTTTAACGGGATCGGGCATGAAGGTTTCGGCCATCTCACTGGTTTTTTGAGCAATATCCTTGAAAATTTCCCAGTCGGTCCGAGCTTCCCAGACTGGGGCTATTGCGGCTGACAGGGGATGAATAAAAGAATGCAAATCAGTGGTATTAAGATCCGCCTTCTCATACCAAGATGCTGCTGGTAGCACAATGTCGGAATAGAGTGCCGAGGAATCCATTCGGAAGTTCAAATCCACTACCAAATCCATTTTTCCCTCGGGTGCATGCTCGTGCCATTTAACTTCCCGGGTGGGTTGCTCTACAGCATCCTGTGCAATAGAATTGTGATGCGTACCCAGATAATGTTTTAGAGCATATTCATGCCCCTTCATGCTGGCTAAAATGGCATTTCCTCGCCAAATGTACCATACTCGTGGCCAGTTTTCTTCGGCTTCAGGATCAGCAATTGCGTAATCCAGCTTTTTATTTTTGAGCCTTTCGGTTACGTGGCTGATAATCTCATCATCGGTCTTTGCACCATTTTCCTGAGCTTCTTTAGTCAGGTCCAGTGGATTTTCATTGAATTGTGGATAATAGGGCATCCAGCCCATACGTACCGACTGGAAAATAAGGTCGGCGCAGTGTGAACGGGTCACTTCGTTATCAGGCGAGGTATTATAATCGGCAAAATATCCGTCATACCGATACTGACAGGTGTTGATATAATGCCAAAGTGGCGTCTGTTGCAAACGCGTTCCTCCCACCCAGTCTTTGGCAAATGCAATGGATCCCCAGGAATCAACCGGAGCCAGTTTCTCTTGTCCAACATAGTGCTCCAGTCCGCCGCCGTTTACACCCACGCATCCACAAAACATCAGCGCATTAATACCGGCGCGATAAATCAGGTTGTTATGATACCAGTGGTTTATCCCAGCACCAATAATAATACTGCACTTGCCATTGGTTGCTTCTGCCGTGCTTGCCCATTCCCTCGCAAACTGGAGAACTGTCTTCCGGTCAATACCACTGAATACTTCCTGCCAGGCAGGTGTATAGGCCTGATCTTTATCGTCATAATCTTCTGGATAATCACCCTCTAGGCCACGGCCAACTCCATACTGTGCCATCAGCAAATCATACACTGTAGTTACTGGAATTTGTTCTCCTTCATCCGTGGTCAGGTAGCGAACTGGCACCCCACGGACATGTTTCAAATCAAGGCCGAAATCCTGCTGCTCAACCATAAGAGTATCATCTCTATGATTTAGCAGAGTGAGTATTGGCACAAAAGGCGTGCCGTCAGCTCCATCTTCATATTTCAAATTCCAGTTGCCTTTTTCATCATCCCAACGGTGACCAGCATTCCCTTTTGGCATCACTGGCTTGCCTGTTTCTTCATTGTAATTCAAAAATTTCCAATCACCTTTATGTACATCTTTGTATTTGGTGATGCGGTTGGCCCGTACAAATTTACCCGCTACATATTTATCCCCCTCTTTTTTCAGTTCAATTAGATAGGGACAGTCTGTATAGCGTTTGTTATAATTAATGAAATAAGGGGTTTGCTTTTCATGATGAAACTCTTTCAAAATCACATGATTGACCGCCATCCAGAAAGCACCATCCGAGCCAGCGTGTACCGGCACCCACTGGTCGGCATACTTA
Source organism: Gracilimonas sp. (assembly GCA_041689895.1). Classification (GTDB taxonomy): domain Bacteria; phylum Bacteroidota; class Rhodothermia; order Balneolales; family Balneolaceae; genus Gracilimonas. Next base: position 9,259 of record JBDNFJ010000340.1, read on the forward strand.
GAAACCTGACTGAAATCGGGTGAAAATACTACCATCTTAGAGCCGTTATGCCGTGCTTCGGCCGCAAAGTGGCAGTCGGGAGTACGAGTCATATTAAGATTGGAGCCCATAACAGCAATAAACTTTGAATTGAACCAGTCAGCACTTTCACTCACATCGGTTTGCTCGCCCCAAGTTTCAGGAGAAGCAGGGGGTAGGTCGCTGTACCAGTCGTAAAAACTCAGATTCACACCACCCATCAACTGTAAAAAGCGAGCACCGCTGGCATAGCTCATCATAGACATAGCGGGTATGGGCGAAAAACCGCTTAGGCGGTCGGGACCGTATTTTTTTGTAGTATGCAGGTTAGCTGCTGCCATCAGCTCCAGTGCTTCATCCCAGTGTACGCGCCGAAAGCCACCTTTACCTCGACTTTTCTGATATTTAGCTCGGCGTTCAGGGTCATTCTGGATGTTCTTCCAGGCCTCAATGGGGTCTCCCGTTTTCTCTTTCTCGGCTCGGTACATATCAAGCAGAGAACCACGGATAAGAGGATATTTGATGCGGATGGGACTGTACAAATACCATGAGAAGGAAATGCCTCGTTGGCAGCCGCGCGGCTCATAAGGAGGTAGCCCTTTCTCGAGTAGAGGATAGTCTAACGCCTGGTTCTCCCATACCACTATACCCTCCTTAACAAAAATTTCCCAACTGCACCCTCCGGTGCAGTTTACACCATGCGTACTTCGTATGCGTTTGTCGTGTTGAAAACGTCCTCGGTAAAATTCTTCCCAACTTCGGGTTTGAGGATCAACAATGTCTTTTATCCAACTCATAATTAAAGGGTTTTATTTGTTCAGATTAAATTTGCCGTTGATATATTCGATCATTTACCGATCCATGCTTCCGTTTACGCCAAGAAGCCCAAATACTAAACAGAATTAGGATAAATCCTGCCAGCCCGGCCCACAGAAATTGTAAGTCCTCAGGAAAACCGGAAGCAACTGCAACTCCCTCACCAGAAACATGCTGCAGGTACGCAATTAGCGTGCTCGCCTCCTGATCGGTAACCGGATGGCTAACAAAAGCCGAATTCATGATGGGGAAAGGTGAGTCTTTAATAAAAGTGCGTAAAGCTACGTCTGGCAGTGCCCCAAAAACGGTAAGATTATTAATAGCGAGCTTTCCCCCACTGATTGGCAATGCAGCATCATTTATGCTGTGGCAGGATATGCATGCAGGCCCCCCTCCAGATAAGAGCGTTTTGCCTACAAACAACATTCTGCCCTCGTCAACCACTTGTTGAAGAGTATCAGGGGATGCCGTTGATTGTGCAGCTACATTAATTACAATACCCGGCACTAATAGAAAGAGAAACCAAATACCTGCTATGGTGTTTGAAAAATTCATCATTATATGTTTTGGGAGTTACGAAATAAATAGATTCTACCGTACGGCTACGGCCTGTGCAATCTCTTTTGTTGCTAAAATGATAGTGCCCCACCGATAAGTAGGAAGGAGTACAGCGAGGCGACGGACAACCAAAATCAGTGAAAACACCTGCACCCTCTTCTGCTGCGATTACAAATCGCAGGGGTTGAGCCATTATTTGGCAGGCGTTATCCATGTTCGTAGAGTGATTAGTTTATTACTATAACGAAGGAGAAAATCTTAATATCATTGCATGATTTTTTGCAGTTTCCATTAGTATTATAGATTTTTGTTTATTAAGATAAAAGAGTAAAATGTATTTAACTCTTATTTAGAGTCATTCTACTTTATTAAGTGATGATTAGTTATCCCCTAAAAAGATTAATCTTTACCTAATTATACCAAAACTTTTTACGTATTATATTTTCAAATTTATGGCTCAGGGTAGTGTTGACGCATGAAACAATCCTCAAAACATAACATTACTGCTTTCATTCTTGCGGGAGGATTGAGCCTCAGATTTGGCGAGGATAAGGCCCTATATCGTTACCGGGGAAAGCCACTCATTGCTTGGCCGTTAGACCAATTGAAGCCTTACTTCGATAAGCTGTTTATCATTGCCAAAGATGAATCTACCTATCACCATTTGGGATTTCCAATCCTTGAAGATCAGCTACCGTATCAAACGCCCTTGGCTGGGATATATACAGGCCTAAAATGCAGTTCGACCGATTGGAATTTTTTTATGGGATGTGATATGCCCTTTCTAACCCTCAATGTGATAGAGACTTTGATTCACGCTTTACCCGATAGCCATCAACCTACCAAAATAATTGTTCCTCGAACTCCTCAAGGACTTGAACCTATTGCCGCAATCTATCATAAATCGCTAGCCGACGTTATCATAAACGAACAGGATACTATTTCTTCCCTGAAAGGATTTATCCGTAGCCAAAACTGCAAAATTATAGACTTTAAATCATCCAAACCCTTTACCAATGTCAATACCCGAGAGCAACTCCCCCATCCTGATTGATAATTACAATCGGCGCATGGATTATCTCCGCCTGGCCATCACCGACCGCTGCAATTTACGCTGCCGATATTGCATGCCGGCTGAAGGCGTGAAATACGTATCCAAAGAGAATATTTTGAGTTGGGAAGAGATGTACCGAATCTGCCGTATTCTGGTGAATTACGGGCTTCGAAAAATTCGCATTACAGGCGGGGAACCATTTGTACGTAAAGGGCTCCTACCCTTTTTGGGGCATTTAACAGAACTGGATCCAAAACCTGTAATCGGAATTACCACCAACGGCGTGCTTTTGGGTCGCTATCTGGAAGACTTAAAGGCAACGGGAATTAGCCGACTGAATATTAGCCTCGACAGTTTGTCTCCAACTACCTTCCATGCCATCACCCGGCGAGATAATTTCAAAGAAACTTGGCGCTCCATAATAGACGCTGTGTATGCAGGCTTTGATATCAAAATTAATATGGTCATTCAGCCGGGTATAAATGATCACGAAATAGTTGATTTTGCACGTTTAACCCAGTCGTTACCTATCACCGTCCGATACATTGAACCCATGCCTTTTTCGGGGACTGATGGGGATTCTTTCCAAACCTATCCCGGAACAAAAATCAAAGACGAACTGGAGCAAGTTTTGGGCCTGCAATCGTTAGAAAATAATACAGACACCGTGGCAACCCAATATCATATTCCAGGTGCTGAAGGAACTATCGGGATTATTTATGCTTATTCACGAACATTTTGCGCCAGCTGTTCGCGGATGAGAGTATCGGCTCAGGGACAAATGCGCACCTGCCTATACGGGCAAAACGTGCTTGACCTGCGTGAGCTATTGCGTTGCGGTTCTTCTGATAAAATCATTATTCAAGCAATTCATGATATTCTGCAACATCGTTTTAAGGACGGTTTTGAAGCGGAGCAACATCGCATAAACAGTCATTTTGAAAGCATGTCTTCTATAGGAGGATAGTACATGTCATTCCTTTTCCCAACGAATCAAACGCCACTCAAAAATCAGTTCGGTATTTCCGAATTCAGAGGAGCGGTAGGTGATTTAGGCACTACGCTTCCGCTGGCTTTTCTGTTGATTATGACCAACGGATTCCCCGCAGCGCGCATCTTTTTTTTATGGGGATTGGCATATATAGCGGTGGGTTTTTTCTACAAAGTTCCCATCAGCATTCAGCCTCTAAAAGCGATGGCGGTTATAGCTGTTACTTCGGGATTCACCGCCTCCATGCTTTCTTCTGCCGCCGTTTTATACGGACTCTTATTACTAATTTTATCAACAACCGGCCTGATTAAATGGATTCAGCAGTGGTTTTCCCAAAGCTTGATTAGAGGCATTCAATTAGGAATTGGATTACTGTTAGCCGGAAAAGCATGGGATTTAATTTCAGGCCAAGTCTTATACCTAAACGGAACGGACGAATTAGGCTCCTGGATATTGGTGCTGGCGGGCGGAATACTATTGGTGCTAATGCTAAGCAAGTGGTTATTCAAGCGGTCGGTGGCGCTCGAAATTATTGTAGCAAGTTTGATCATTTCCCTGTTGTTCGGAGTGCCATTTGTGGTAGATGAAGCCGGAGGAAGCGCTTGGTTATGGAGTCTGCCTAACTGGAGCAGTTGGTGGAGCCTCGTTGTGTTATTAATCATCCCACAACTGCCTTTAACGCTTGGGAATGCTGTTTACGCTGCCGATGATGCCTGTCATAAATTCTGGCCGGAACAGTCTGAACGAGTCACTCCCACTCGTCTGGCAAGTTCTATTGGCATACTTGATATTATTATCGGCTTACTGGGAGGGTTTCCAGTTTGTCATGGCGCGGGTGGAATTGCAGCACATCACCGTTTTTCAGGAAAAACTGGAGGTACAGTCATTATTTTGGGAGTCGTATTAGTACTGCTGGCTTTAACCCAAACCTTTAATACCCTACTATTTCTAATTCCCATTCCTGTACTCGGCGTACTGCTTCTTTTTGATTCTTGGCAGATGATGGTCTTGATGCGATATCTCCCCGAACGCAAACAAATTTTTATAGCACTGCTGGTGGGCATAACTTCTTTTTTCACTCGCAACCTCAGTATAGCTCTACTGGCAGGATTTGTGATGGAGCGACTGCTGGCCACTTCCTTCTTCGAAAAACAATTAC
>JBDNFJ010000341.1:0-3025 GCA_041689895.1 Gracilimonas sp.
ACCGCATTTGCAATCAGAAAAGGCTCAACCCCCATTGTGTATAAACGCGAAACCGCACTGGGAGCATCGTTGGTGTGAAGGGTCGAAAACGTTAAGTGACCGGTATTAGCTAATTTAATAGCAATTTCTGCTGTCTTAAGATCACGAATCTCCCCCACCAATACAATATCGGGGTCATGTCGTAAAATCCCGCGAATCGATTGATCAAATGTCATGTGATTACTGATCTTCAGCTGCCGGGCACCCTCTATGATATATTCAACCGGCTCCTCAACGGTAAGCACATTTTTTGAAGGATCAATTACATAATACAAAGCGGCAACCAGCGTAGTTGATTTACCACTACCCGTTGGCCCCGTTATAATTACGATGCCGGAAGGTTTTTGGATAGATTTAACAAAATTGGTTTTTGCCTGCTTTTGGAGGCCCAACTTATCCAGATCGCGAATTACATTACGATCATCCAGCACCCGAATTACAATAGATTCAAACTTACGATCGAACTGCTTGCCAACAAGCGGCATGATAGACACCCGGTATCGAATTCCCACTCCATCAATTTGACGCTGTATAAAACCATCTTGGGAGGAATCTCGCTCAAAGCGATCCACATTCCGCGTTTTATCTTTAATAACAGCGGAAATAGCTTCCGGTTTCACGTTTTTTTGTTGATACCAGAGCTGTAGTTTCCCATCCAGACGAAAGCGTATATCCGTCGTTGTTAGGGAACTTGGCACAATGTGCATATCACTAACGCCCTGCCTAACTGACTCCACCAACATACCTTCCACCAAGGAGTTAAGCATGCTTTGATTAATCTCTGCATCAATTTCCTCCTCATCAATCTCCTCTTGGCCTTTCGCCATATCCGGCTCTTCATAGTCGATTTCTTCCAACAAATCCAGAAATTCATTTTTCTGTTCATATACTTTGGATAGAATCTCCTCAATCGACTCATACTTGCAATACACCAATTCCATTTGCTTGAAATTGATCTTATTGAGGATGCTTTGAATATTTGGATCCGAAGGATCGGCGGCGGCAATTACAATGGCATCCCTCGATTTCTGATAGGGAATGGCTTTGTGATGCACTAACTCATCTACCACTTCTTTGGGAAGATCTTCAATATTCTCTTTGATGTGATCCAGAATCTCTTCGGGGATAGCCTCAATATCTTTCAGTACTTCTCTGAATGCATAAATGCTGGCAATTTCTTTCATTACCAGATGGCGGTTCAAACCTAAATCCTGACTAAGAATTTGTCCCAGCCTGCGATTACTTTCCTTAGGTTCCTCAGAAAGAATAGCCAAGCCTTTCTGAAGCTCTTCTTCAGTAATAACCCCTTTGTGAACAAGGATATCGCCAATATGTCTGCGGATGTTAATTTTACCCATCTAAATTCTGAAAATTTTTAAACGCCTTTGTTTGGCTGAATGACGGCAGATTCGGAAGAAACAACCGTGATTGCAATCAATGCAATCATTATAAACAAGTTGATAAAAAGGTTAATCACATCAATAACCGATTGCATTTTGTACGTAGTTTGAATTTCGTAGTACTCGGCCAGTTGCTTCGCATTTTCGCGTAAAGCTCCGGATTCGGCTCCAAGCCTAAATCTACTTAAAGCCGTTACGGTAAAGACTCCGGTAGCCTCCATCGATTCTATTAATCCCGCTCCATCTTTCAGCATCTTTCGGATGGCCACTTCTTTAATCTGTTTTTCCATGTATTTATTACGGCATGCTTCAGCAGCTACTTTAATCACCTCAATATTTTGACCCGAACCACTATAAAGCGTATAAAATACCCTTGAGAAAATCTCGATACTAGTTTTATGCAGCAAATCACCAATTACGGGAATATGAATCATGTACTTATCCATCATTAACTTGCCTTTTGGCGTCTTCGCGTAATAAATAAAACTTACAATAGGAATTACAAAAGAAAGTACAATATATACCCAATTATCGCGAAGCCAGTAACTCAATTCCAACGTAGCGGCCGTCATCGGGGGCAAGGTAATATCCATTTCCAAAAACAATTCAGCGGTAGCCGGAAAAATATACCCTACATAAAATAACACCACGCCGATAACCGCTAAGACCGTGACTGCAGGCATCATCAAGGCTCTTTTCAAGTTCTTCTTAAACTCAGCATCACGTTCCAAAAATTTGGCCGTACTTTCAAAAACCAACGCCATATTACCTGAGGTTGAGGCCACACTCAGCATATAAGCGGCAAATTTCCCAAACACATCTTCATGTTTGCCATATACCTCAGAGCCTTCTTTACCATCTTTGAGATCTTTTTGGATGGTTTTGATGACTTCTTTCATCCGCTTATTCTGAGTATCCTCGTACAGAAGATTCAGGATTTCATCATAGGGAAGCTGCTGATTTAGAAGATCCGCCGAAAGTCGAATAAAAGTAACAACCTCTTGGTTCGGAACCCCTCCTTTAAAGTCAAAAAGCTTTTTGTTAATGCTTTTTACTTTATAGCCAAGCTTTACCAGTGCTTTTTCTAATTCATCTTTGCTATAGGCCTCCTGTTCACCAGAAACAACCGGTTTACCCGGGCGCTGAACCTTATACATAAACAGTTTCTTCTCATCAACTGCTTGTATCTTTAGTCCATTAGTTTTCGAAAGCCGATCCACCTTTAGTTGCGCTTCCTTTTTGTTATCCGCTTCAAACTCAGTTTGGACTACTTTTCCTTTTTGAGAGATCGCTTTTAGCCTAAATTGTCCCATGGTATTCTATTTGCTCTATGTCCACCTATTTATCTATAACCATCCTCATTTCAAGTACCGGCTTCAGTAAAATAGATATACGAATTATTTTGCTTATTGGTTTGCCAAGTTATAGACACTTTCCATTGGTGGTTGTTACAAGAAACTACATTTTTTTTACTAATGTGCATAAAATTTGATAAGGATTTTTAATCCTTAAAAAGTTCTAAATTAGGCACTTCCACAGTATAAAATAATAGGATCGAAAAACCTGTTTTAATCTTCTAATTTTAC
>JBDNFJ010000342.1:0-1582 GCA_041689895.1 Gracilimonas sp.
AGCACAGATATAGAAGTAGAAATGAATCGGGAAGAGGCGCAACAGATTTCGGTTGATATTTCTAATACCGGAGCCAGTGGTTTGGTTTGGGGCGTTGATTTTGATTTTGTGTCGGGATCGGTTCAGAATAAAATAGCCACAAACAAAAATCGTAAACGAATACAACCGGTTAACCTTGAACATCCACAGGCTTCCCCCGCCAATTATTCGCGTGGCCGGATGCCATTCAAGCAAAAAGCTGCGGAAGCGACACTTTATGAAACTTCCTTTGAGAATGCAGATGGTTTTTTGGGAGGAACTTATCTTGGTCGGGCTGAATGGCGTTCACTAAATGATACAGAATTTGAGATCTCCTCAGATCATCCTTCTTCCGGTAGCCAACATCTGCGATTGGCATACGATGGCGGAGATACGAAATTCATAGCCTCTCCATTTTTCGGATATCAACTTTTTGGCACATACGAGGTTAGCATAGACTTTTCCATATCCGACACCAGTGAAACCTTTGCCTTTTATATTTTTGATGGGCTGACTGGAAACTCTTCAAGCGGAGTGATTATAAGTGGAGGAACAATTTACGCAGAAGATATAGATGAAAACGGGGAGGATAGTTTTCTCTCTACCAGTGGCTCTGTTACGCCAAATACGTACAACACGCTTAAAATTGTGTATAACACCGATAACGAAACCATCGACTATTATTTAAACGGTAATCTTCTCACTCAGAATGATTATTTGGACGGATTTACCCCTGGCGTGATTCAGGTACTGCACAGAAACAAAAAGCTCGGTGCCTATATGGACGTTGATAATATAAAGATAAAGCAAGGCCCGACTCCCTACGATTGGTTGTCGATTCTCGATAAAAGTGGCGTTACTTTTGAAAATGAAACCGGCACTATTGGATTGAATTTCAACACAGAGGGAATTGCAGCCGGCACCTACCAAACGGTGATGAAAGTAAGCACCAACGATCCCAATAAACCGGTAATTGAAGTTCCTATTACCCTAACAGTCGATAATACGGTTTCAAACGAACCTGAAGAGCTTCCAAATCAGATGGCGCTCAACCAGAATTATCCAAATCCATTCAACCCAAGCACCATCATTTCTTATACTCTAAAGAAAGCTCAAAATGTGCAGCTGGATGTGTTCAATATTCAGGGGCGGAAAGTAGCCACTCTTCAAAATGAAAAAGTAACTGCGGGTAGTCATCAACTACGCTTTGATGCCTCCAAGCTTGCGAGTGGAATTTACATCTATCGGCTAAAAACGGCCGAGCAATCGTTAACCCGCCAAATGGTTTTGATTAAGTAATATGAATATCACCAAACAACTTTTATGGTTAAGCATTACAGCCGGTATGGTTTGTAGTATATCGGCTTGCGGATCATCGGATAAAAAAGAAATCGAAGCCACTCAGAACGGTGCACCGCAGGCCGAAACAGTTTCCCAAATAGAGAAGCTGGAGGTAGATATGGATGCGCTGAAAACTGCAGTAAAAGGCGAACAGTTTGAGATCAAAAATGTAAAAGAGGATACTGTTTACATGCTTAACATAAACAGAATACAGGAATCATTG
>JBDNFJ010000343.1:0-9438 GCA_041689895.1 Gracilimonas sp.
ATGGCTTTAAATCGTGGGGAACGAAGGGTATAGTTGGCTTTTGTGCGTTTGTTCACCTGAATATCATCAAACTCCAATTCTATCACGATTTCAGGATAAAGTCCTAAGGTTGGCCCATATTTCTCGGCTACAATTTCTTTGATGCGCTCATTCATCCGCTCCAGTTCATTATGAGTGAATCCTTCGAATGCTTTGGCTATAGGGATGAATTCCTCCTCAAAGCGCTCGTCATTCTGAACGGAAACACCCAAGGTATAATGGGAATAGCTTCCGCCTCGTTTTCTATTTTTGGCGTGAGCGTACATCAGTATAGTAATTAAGTAATCGAGCGGTTTCTTTATCTTTAACCACGGTCTTTTTAGTTGTCCATATTCATAGTTGGATTCTTTATGCTTCAGTATTAAACCGTCGCTACCATGAGCTAACGCCCGATTAAATAAGGTTTCTATGTGTTCCTGATGTTTGAAATCCTGCTGGGTGGTTACTGGAATGTTGTATTGTTCAGCAAGCTTCAGGAGCAAAGCTCTTCGTTCCAGCAATTGGCGTCCAAACTGCGAATCCCCGTTGTAGTGTATCACGTCGAAGGCGATGAATATGGCCGGTAATTCTTTTACACTTTTGTTCGATAACTTTTTTTGGCCTATACGCTTTTGTAAAAACTGAGAGGGTAGAATCTTGTGGTCCTTGAATATGCAAATTTCTCCGTCCAGCACGGTTTTTGGAAGTTTCTTTTTGGAGAAGGTGTCCACAATCTCAGGAAAAGATGAAGTGATATCGCTCAAATCGCGAGAATATATCTTAACCTTCTCACCCAAAACATGTAACTGACACCGCATGCCGTCCAGCTTCTCCTCAACCACAAAAAGAGAATAATCTTCCACCGTTTTACTTTGTACAGCGGAAGTCAGCATAAATGGAATGGGTTGAAAAAGAGTGAAACAAGCTTTGTCCAGCCTGTTATTTTTAGCAAGAACGGCTGTTTCTCCAATGCTTCCGGTAATCATGTGTACATAATGGATTTCTGCCGCTCTATGTCCAAAAGCTTCAGCAATAGCCGATTCGATAATCTCCGGTTTAAGCCCAATGCGGAGTGAACTTCGTCCCATAATTCTCAGGAAATATTTCACCTCCAAAGGCGTCATCTGCAACCATGCTTTAGCCAGTATTCTCTGTTTTTCTATTCGGGTTGAAGCGGCTTGAAGTTCCTTATACAAATCCGAAACGGTCATTAATGAAAGATTTTTAGCCGACCATTTAGCTTGTGCTTCGGGGACATTAGCCCATAGTTTTTCAATAGTTTCCGTTGCATTCCCAAGTGCTTTTTTGGATGGTTTGAAGACTTCTTCATAATCAATCTCGCACATTTCTGCCGCCAGGGTTGAATACGTGCGACTGCCCAACGAAATCCGCTTTCCTGATACGCCCGGGAAAGCTCCTTCTCCTAAATATTGTGCCGCCAACTGCAGATCGTTCTCGCTATCCAATAGTTGAAAGTAATGGGTGCAAAGTTCAATTTTAGCGTTCCTCTCGCGTGACTCGCTAATACTTTGGGCTACCTCAGCCAGTGCTAAAAAAGTATGTGCTGTTAGATTATGCATGAATGTTGTTTCTCGCTACTAAGCAAAAACCGTAAATTTTCATTGTTAGTCTCTTTTATCGAACCTTTTTATTTGATTTCGTTTCCAAGCTCATGGAGGGAATGCCTCGCTGTTCTAAATAATGTTGTACCACTTTGGGGTTGGGAGTGTGGGTGATATAGGTCATTTTGGGCCGTAATTTTTTACAAAGACGAATGAGCTCAAAAAAGTCCAGATGATCGGAGAGAGGAATTAATTTATCTGCTCTAAGTTGGTTTTTCCGTGATTCTCCTGCCGCCCAGCCACTACAATATGCTATCCGTTTTTTGGGGATATTGGAAGCAAAGCCCTTGCTCATAGCCGAACTGGGGCAAATCAAAATTTTACCTTCGCAAGTATCGCGATTATAGGTTTCATAATCTCCCAAATCAATGCCTGCTTGCTCGTACACTTCACAAAGGTTAAACCCGGCATCATGAATTTGAACAGGATGGTGCATATTTTTCAACAAATGCATGATTTCTTGTGCTTTTCCCAAATTGTAGGCCAGAAAAATGGGAGTGTAATCTTCTGCCAATGCAGATGTAACAAAGTTGGTGATAGTCGTTTTTAGTTGATCGTAACTTGGCCATTTGTAAATGGGGAGACTAAAAGTTGCTTCCGTGATAAAACTATCGATAGAAGCGTCCGGAAGCTCAAAGCCTTCGGTGGCGGGAGAAGCAGGCGTACGGTAATCGCCAGTGTAGAGCAGGTTTCCAAAGTCACTTTCCACGAATGTAAGGGCTGAACCGAGAATGTGCCCCGCCGGATAAAAAGTGATACGAGCGTTATTCAGTTCTATAGAATGGCGAAATGGAAGGGTCTGTACTTCATATTTTGCACCGCGCAATTTCATGAATGCTTTGGTAGCGGATGTGGCATAAACGGTCTTTGCTCGTGATTTCCAAGGTATGTGGTCGGCATGACCATGAGATACAAATACGTATTTTGCTTTAGAGCCACTATAATCTAATCCGATCCCGAGTTGAGGTAGCAATATTCCGTGATTTCCTGCTCTGGTGATTTCGAGCATAGTATCTGAAGTTATTCCTGCAAAGGTAGATTTTTTAAAATAAGTGGTGCAAAATCATACTTTCGCACAAACTTTGATCTTGAACAAAGCCTTTGATTTTCACGGATTTCATATGGTCAAATTCAACCCAAAACATGTTAGAACTACCATTCCGTAGCCACTTTTGGAAGCATCTAAACTACGAAAGGAGGGTGACAGAGTACGGCAGTGTAATCGGGTTGATTCTCAACAGGAGCGTGTGGAAAGAGATGGGGCGTTATATTCCTACTTAGTCCACATCTTCTTGCTTGGGAAATAACATAGAAGCACCGATGGCAACGATTAGGGATAAAGCTACAAAGGCCAAGGCATAGTGCGTGGGTATGTGATAGAAGTCGGTAATGAGCATTTTTATTCCTACAAAAGAGAGAATCGCGGCCAATCCGAAATGCAGATAATGGAACATTTTCATCATACCACTGAGTGCAAAATAGAGCGCACGCAACCCGAGAATGGCAAAAGCATTAGAACTGTACACTATAAAACGGTCGTGCGTGATAGACAGGATAGCGGGAATGGAGTCGATGGCAAATACTATATCGGTTGTTTCGATGACCACCAAAACCACCAGCAACGGGGTGAACATTCTTTTTCCATCGATATGCGTACTGAAATGAGCTCCATCATATTCTTTACTGACGGGCAATATTCGGCGTACCAGCTTCAGAATAGGATTTCGTTCGGGATGAACTTCTTTTTCGGTTTCAAAAGCCATTTTTATACCGGTATATACCAAAAAGGCACCAAATACATAGATAATCCACTCAAAGCGTTCGATGAGTGCAACGCCCAGAAATATAAACAGGAAGCGCATGATCAAAGCGCCAAAAATACCCCAAAAAAGCACTTTATGTTGAAACTTGGGAGGCACTTTGAAATAAGAGAACACCAGAATAAAGACGAAGATATTATCTACGCTCAGGGACTTCTCGATTAGATAACCGGCAAAGTAGTCGAGTGAGCTTTGCGGACCCATATAAAAATATAGACCAATCCCGAATATAACCGAAAGAGTGATCCAGATGGCGGTCCACCCAAGAGATTCCTTAATGCTGATTTCATGCTCGTGCCGGTTAAACACCATCAGATCTACAATCAACATGGCTACAATGAATACGTTAAATACGATCCAAAGAGTAAGGCTATGTTCCATTACTCTATAACCAAGGTATCATCCTGTACAACCAGTTCTTCGGGGATGGATTGCAATATGATATCGGCGAAGCCTTCAATCAGGTTTTGTTTTAGGAACTCGCGGCTGTAAACCAGGCGAACTTTACGAGAAGGGATGGGATCTTCAAACTCTTTTATCACGCCATTTGCACACCGGGTATCGTAGTTGTTCATAGCTAAGTAAGGCATCAGGGTGATCCCGAAATCTTGTTCAACCAGTCGTTTTAGCGTTTCCAGATTTCCGCTTTCAAAAACGATGGGTGCTTTGTTCAGTTTCTCATTGTTTTTCTTGCAGATTTTGATGGTTTGGTCGCGGAAGCAATGGCCTTCATTCAGTAGCCAAAGATCCTCTTTGTACAAATCATCAATACAAAGCTTGTCTTTTTTGGCCAGTTCATGATGGGCACTTACATATCCGAGAAAGGGCTCCAGAAAAAGATCGCGCTCAAAAATATGCTGATTGGTTGGAGTTGCAATTACGCCCACATCAAAATAATCTTCATGTAATCCTTTCAGCACATCGGCCGTGAGCGCTTCCTGAAAAACCAGCTCCACTTCAGGATAGGCTTCTACAAATTTCTTTAGGAACAAAGGCACTAAGTAAGGGGCAATGGTTGGAATTATTCCTACGCGGAATGTACCCTTCAGCGTGGCGCCTTTTACGGCGGCCATGTCTTCGATATGCTTTGCGCCGCTAAGAATTAATTTGGCTTGTTCAATGATTTCTCCACCCAGAACAGTGGGCACCACGGGAGTTTTAGAGCGATCGAAGATAAGAACGCTCAGTTCATCTTCCAGCTTTTGTATTTGCATACTTAGCGTAGGCTGTGTGATGTAGATCTTTTGGGCTGCTGTTGCAAAATGCCGATATTTATCAACTGCAACGATGTAAGAGAGCTGGGTTAAAGTCATTTTTATAATAATTATTGAGCTACAAGGTAAGGAATCATTTTTATAATATAAGAGGGCTTTGTAAAACCGATATTTTGAGCAATATCTACATATTCGTGAATTTAAAGATCTTTACTTATGCTCATAAACTGCGGTCCTGGATTTGCTCCAGCTTTGATTTTAAACAAAATATTTTGGTTTGCAAAGTCTCCTGTCAGATGCTGATAAAATAGAATTTTAGCAGGCTTAGCAAAATCGTTATTTTAATCAAGATTACTGGTTTTCCGAAGCTTTTTTTAATCATTAGCGAACAGATTTTGAAGAAACATGTGTATATAAGTGGACGAGTTCAGGGCGTGGGATTTCGTCATTTCATCAAGGTAAACGCGAGAGAACTGGAAGTAAATGGCTGGGTAAGGAACGTGCCGGATGGCCGTGTTGAAGCCGTATTTGAAGGTGAGGCACCGAATGTAGAAGATTTAATTAACCGTTGCCGAGAAGGGCCGCGCGCCGGTTATGTCCAAAACATGGAAATTAAGGATAGAAAAGAAAAAGATGCATTTAGCCAATTTGAAATTCGGCTCTAATACACCTTTAAGGATTCTTAAGATAAGCTTGGGTGATTTAGTTATCACCGGCCAGATTTTCATCATAATATGCCAGCAGCTTAGCTAAGTCTTTTTCAGATCGCCCGTCTAAATCATTGTCTTTCATAAACGATTTAAGCGGTTTCTTGTATTTCTTACCCAGTGCTTTAATGATGTCTTTATCTCGCAGCCGGCGCAGCTTCTTTACGTTGCCGTCTTTCATTTTTAGAAAATAATCAGTGGAGTTGATGTAACGGTTAATTACTTTTCCGGTGTATGGATCCTTGGAATTTCCTTTCATTAGCGATGTGTGATGATAAGCCAATAGCTGAGTGCCGCTACCTTCATTATAGAGCACTTGAACGGGGGTAGGCTCGCTGAAGCCGAATTCTTTGTCGCGTAGCTGTAGAGTATAAACTTCTTGAACTCGATTAGAGGAAGCGAAGTCTGCGGGGGGTGTAAACATAAATCCTTTCACCCCAGTGGTATTAAGCACCATAAACTTGTCGTTTTCTATAAACAGCACCTCATTTTTATATGAATCGTAATTAATAGGTATTATATCGCTGGCTTTGCCGGAGGTGAATAGGATACGACCATTTTCAAATGAATCTTTTATAAGTGGGTTGCCCTGTATCTCTGTGTTGTTTTCCGCGTAAATAGTGGTTCCGGCAGGATTGCGTATTTCAACATTTTGATAGTCAACCTGATCATCTTGTGCCTTAATGTTCAGCGAAAAAAGCAGGATGAACGAAACTGCACTTAATATATATGTGGATAGGTTAAAACGTTTCATAGGTACACTTTTTTGATTTATAGCAATTATAGATTCTCTGAATGGGATACAAATTTTTTTATAGAGGATATTTTTTTGTGATATAGTGTATCAAATAGTAAGGATATTTCACCATTCAACAAAAACCCATACGTGATGATTTCATTAGTAAAAGGCTTTGAAAAACCGGAGATTGGAAGAATGGTAGCCAAGTAAAAATAAATTACCGCTTAATGAAATTCAGTAAGAGACTTTAAAAATTAAAGAAAGTAATTACAATCGTGAACTTGACTTCCTATATTAGAAATCCGAAATCTAATTCTCGCATGCCCCTTAGTATATGTATCTAATATTTGACACCGAAACCACCGGTTTACCTCAAGATTTTTCTGCTCCTATCACCGACCTGGATAACTGGCCACGATTGGTGCAGTTGGCGTGGCAGCTGCATGACGAAACCGGTAAGCTCATCGATAGTGAGAATTATATTGTTAAGCCGGAAGGATTTACGATTCCGTTTAACTCTGAAAAAATCCACGGAATTTCTACAGAGCGGGCTCATGAAGAAGGGGTTGATCTTGAATTTGTACTGCGTGAATTCTCTAAAGATATCGATCGTTCTTATTTTCTGATTGGGCATAACGTCAGTTTTGATGAGAAGATAATGGGGGCAGAATATCTCCGCAAAAAGATACCCTCAGCTATCATCGATAAACCCAAAATTGATACCAAAGATGATGGAACAAATGTAGCCAAGCTTGAAGGCGGGCGTGGGGGTAATTATAAATGGCCTTCGCTTGGGGAGCTGCATCATGCGTTATTCAAGAAAGGATTTGAAGATGCCCATGACGCTGCCGCAGATGTAGAAGCCACCGCCCGCTGTTTCTTGGAAATGGTGCGTATTGGAGCATGTAAGGTTAACTTTCCTATGGATGCTCACCTATACAATCCGGCACAAAGCTACCTCAACAAAGAGGAATATATCGACTTGGTTTCTCCTTCCCGATTTAAAACCAAGCAGACGAACGAAGAAAAAGCCGCTCAAAAAAAAAGTGGAGACGAAAGCGGAGTTGATGCCGAGGTCATAGAAAAAGCTACATTTACCCATCTTCATAACCATTCAAAATTTTCCGTACTTCAGGCAACAGCGGGCATTAAAGATCTGGTAGCTAAAGCCAAAGCAGAAGGAATGTCAGCCGTTGGATTAGCCGACCTTGGTAATATGTTTGGTGCATTTGCCTTTGCTGCGGCTGCTCATAAACAAGGCATCAAGCCTATTATAGGATGTGAATTTTATGTAGTAGAAGATCGGCT
Source organism: Gracilimonas sp. (assembly GCA_041689895.1). Lineage (GTDB taxonomy): Bacteria > Bacteroidota > Rhodothermia > Balneolales > Balneolaceae > Gracilimonas. The sequence goes on from JBDNFJ010000343.1 coordinate 7,429, forward strand.
TCAGAAGAAATTCACCCGTGATAATAGAGATCGCCGCTATCAAATTCCGATGTTCGCTAAAAACAAAAATGGATATAAGAATCTCTCGAAGTTGAGTTCTATCGGTTTTACAGAAGGCTATTATTACAAATTTCCCCGAATTGATAAAGCGGTGATTCAAGAATATGCCGAAGATGTAATTTGCCTGAGTGGAGGCGTTCGGGGCTGGCTGGCGGATTTGATCCTGAACAAGGGAGAGGAATTTGCGGAGGAAGAATTACAGTGGTGGATGGAAATTTTTGGTGATGATTTTTACCTGGAAGTATTGAACCACGGCCTCGAAGAAGAGAAACGGGTTAATGCGGTATTTGAAGGCTACGCTGAGAAGTATGGCGTGAAGCTGGTGGCCACCAATAATGTGTTTTATCTGGATGAGGAAGATGCCAAAGCGCACGATGCCCTGATTTGTATAGACGATGGTGAGCTGATGAGCACGCCCAAAGGAAAAGGACGCGGCTACCGATATGGCTTCCCGAATGATGAGTTTTACTTCAAGTCGCAAGACCAAATGAAGGAGCTTTTTGTGGATATGCCTTCATCTATCATCAGCACGCAAGAAATTGTGGAGAAGATTGAACCTATTGAGCTGGAACGGGAGGTTTTACTTCCACACTTTGACCTGCCGGAAGGGTTTGAAACCGAAGATGATTATTTGCGACATCTTACGTTTGAAGGGACAAAATCCCGCTACCAAAATATGGATGAGGAAACTACCGAGCGTATTGAAATGGAGCTTGGTATCATCAAAGAAATGGGCTTTGCCGGTTACTTTCTCATTGTGCAAGATTTTATAGCCGCAGCTCGCGATATGGGCGTTTATGTTGGGCCGGGAAGAGGTTCGGCGGCTGGTTCGGTGGTGGCCTATTGTACGGGAATTACCAACATCGACCCGCTGGAATATGATTTGCTGTTCGAGCGTTTTCTGAATCCTGAGCGAGTATCCATGCCTGATATTGATATTGATATTGATGATGATGGACGTCAGCGCGTGATTGAATATGTGGTGAATAAGTATGGAAAAGATCAGGTGGCGCACATTATTACTTTTGGGTCGATGGCAGCGCGTTCTTCGGTTCGTGATGTAGCTCGCGTGCTCGATCTTCCACTTTCGGATGCAGATAGAATTGCCAAGCTGATTCCGGAACGTCCCGGTACTACGCTTGATGATGCTTTTTCAGAAGTAAAAGAGCTTCGCAATATCCGGGATGGGGAAGGCTTGGAAGCCGAGACGCTGAAGATGGCGCATGTATTGGAAGGCTCGGTTCGGAATACCGGAATTCATGCGGCGGGCGTAATCATAGCTCCTGATAAACTCACGGAATATATTCCCATAAGCACGGCTAAAGATGCTGAGCTCTATGTAACACAGTTTGATGGCAGCGTGATTGAGAATGCCGGTATGCTGAAAATGGATTTCTTGGGATTAAAAACGCTCTCTATCCTGAAAACAGCTATCGCGTATGTGAAGGAAAATCATGGCAAGGTATATAATTTGGATACCATTCCCCTGGATGATGAGAAGACGTATAAGCTTTTTCAGCAGGGTGGAACCGCAGGAATTTTCCAGTTTGAGAGTGAGGGAATGCGGAAGCATCTCAAAAATCTAAAGCCAACGGGCATCAACGATCTTATTGCGATGAATGCGCTATATCGCCCGGGACCGATGCAGTTTATCCCCGATTATATTGAGCGCAAACATGGGCGTGAAAAAGTAGAATACGATCACGACGATCTGCTGGATATTCTGGAGCCAACCTACGGTATTATGATTTATCAGGAGCAGATCATGAAGGTAGCACAGCGCATGGGCGGTTATTCTCTGGGTGAAGCAGATGTACTTCGTCGAATTATGGGTAAGAAAAAGCCGGAACTGCTTCCTCCTGAAGAAGAGAAATTCGTGAATCAGGCCATCGAGAAAGGTTACGATAAGCAAACAGCCAAGCAGGTATTTGATAAAATGGCCATGTTTGC
>JBDNFJ010000344.1:0-2725 GCA_041689895.1 Gracilimonas sp.
GTGTAAATGCTAAAAGGAAGTTAGCGCAATTTTTGTATCTCTTTTTAAGGAGCCGAGTTCGATAGTAAACCGGACTTCTTGTGCCATCCAGATTCCTGCCTGCATGGGAATGACTTTGACGAGAAGTCTAAGAAAGTAGTCTTTCTTACTCTTGGTACTCAAATTTTGAATAAATCTTTATATGGCTGTTTAGTAATTCAAACCATTCATCCCCTATAGAATAATCAGGACCAACACAGAGGGTAAACCCGTAAAGAATCATTCCTTTCCTTTCTTTTAGCTCTCAATCTCGGTATTATTGGCACCCCGAAATTTTGCTTTAAATACTAAATAAGTATCCATGAAAATACACGAGTATCAAGCCAAAGAAATCCTTGAGAAATACCATGTGGCCGTTCCAGCCGGAATTGCTACCACTACCGTTGAAGAAACCGTTGAAGCGGCCAAAAAGCTAAAAGAAAAAGGGTCTTCTCTTTTTGTTGTGAAAGCTCAAATACATGCCGGTGGGCGTGGTAAAGGCCGTACTAAAAAGAACAATGCCAAAGGCGTGGTACTTTGCAAGAGCATTGAGGAAGTGAAAGCTACCGCCGAATCGTTATTAGGTGATGTGCTCGTTACTATTCAAACCGGAGAAGATGGCCAGCTGGTACAGCGGTTATATGTGACGGATGGCGTGGATATTAAATCAGAATTCTACTTAGGTATTTTGATGGATCGCGCGCTGAGCAAAAACGTGATTATGGCCTCCACCGAAGGGGGCGTTGAAATTGAAAAAGTAGCTGAAGAAACGCCCGGCAAAATTGTGAAAGAATGGGTAGAACCTGGCATGGCTCTTCAACCTAATCAGGCACGCAGAATCGCCTTTTCCCTTGGTTTGGAAGGTGGTGCGCTCAAGAAAGGCATCAAATTTGTTCAAGCATTATATACGGCTTACGAAGAAACCGACGCCAGCATGTTTGAGATCAACCCATTAGTTGTGACGCCGGATAACGACGTACTTGCCCTGGATGCCAAGGTTACTTTTGATGACAATGCGCTTTATCGTCATAAAGATTTAGCCGCACTTAAAGATGAAGCAGAAGAAAATCCTGCTGAACTTGAAGCTCAGAAATACAATCTAAATTACATCAAACTGGATGGCAATGTGGGTTGTATGGTGAATGGTGCCGGATTGGCCATGGCCACTATGGATATCATCAAGCTTTCAGGTGGCGAGCCGGCCAACTTCTTGGATGTAGGTGGAGGAGCTAATGTGGAAACGGTAAAAAATGGTTTCCGCATTATTTTGGAGGATAAAAACGTAAAAGCCATTTTGATTAACATTTTTGGTGGAATTGTACGTTGCGACCGTGTGGCAAATGGCGTGATTGAAGCCGTGAAGGATCCTGAAATTGCTGAGAAAGTTCAAAACGTGCCTATTATTGTGCGTCTGCAAGGAACCAATGCTAAAGAAGCCAAGGAGATTATCGACAACAGCGACCTAAACGTAATTTCTGCTGTGTTGCTTAAAGAAGCGGCGGAAGAAGTTTCTAAAGTGCTGGCTTAAATACACTTTCAAAAACAATTATTGTTTTGAAGCCTGATCTTTAGGAAGGTCAGGCTTTTTTTATTTATAATAGGCGAAGTCAACCTGATTAAACCCATAGCCATGAAACCATTTGATATCGAGATTTCTTCCATTTCAAAAGGACCGAAAGAACTTACCTACCAGCTTCCTATTGCCGCAAAAGTCATCCAACAAATTCCGGGTAAAGATCGCCCTGATTATTATATAGCAGAGTTGGAGAAAAGCATTTTTTGGGTGGATGAGAAAAAAGATATTAATACCGAAATCAGCTATGTGGTTATTGCCAGCAAAAAGAAGAGCCAGTCGGTAGAAAGCTCTATGAAAGATGTAATCTTAGCTATTGCTTACGTTACGGATGAATCCGTGCTTTCAGATGCCACATTGAGTTTCAAAAAATGTACCTATATAGCGGATGGAGTTGCTTCTGCTCAAAAAAAATGGGGACTTTTTTAATAGAGCTATCTATGCTTTTTTCATGGCTAATTTCTGGCTGACTTCCTCATAAAATTTCTCGTACTCATTCACTATAATATCCTGGTTAAAACGTTCGGCTCGTTTACGCGCATTTTTTGCTAATCTCTCATGCAGTTCTGGATCACTTAAAATATTCACGCCATACTGTGCCATACAATCAGTATCATCCAAATCACATAAATAACCGGTTTCTCCGTGGATGTTCACTTCTGGAAGTCCGCCGATATCTGAACTAATTACGGGCACACTGCAACTCATGGCCTCTAAAGCCGCCAAACCAAACGTTTCAGAACCGGAGGGAATCAGGAATAAATCGGCAATAGATAGAACTTCTTGAACATGGTCTAATTTTCCCAGAAACCGTACCTGATCGCAGATTCCCAGATCCCGACACTGCTGCTCTGCTTTTTGCCGATCGGGGCCATCTCCTACCAGTAATAACTTCGCCTTAATACCCGAATCCAAAATCTTAGCGAAAACCCGTACCACTTCCGGCACACGTTTTACTTTTCGGAAATTGGATACGTGTACAATCACCTTTTCATCATTTGGGCAAATCGCTTTCTTAAAATGACTTTTATTCGATTTCTTAAAACGGTCTAAATCTATAAAGTTTGGAATCACCTTAATATCCTGTTTGATATTAAATCGAGCATAGGTTTCCTGCTTCAGATATTCTGAAAC
>JBDNFJ010000345.1:0-11137 GCA_041689895.1 Gracilimonas sp.
ATGCACTTTTTGTTTCGGGGGATTTTTCTATGTCTGGTTGTTTCTGATGGTTTATGATTGATTTATCCTTTTCTATTTGAACCATGATTTGCTTGAATTAAGGATTAGCCTGATGGTTCTTATGAATGAACGCTATTTTTCCCGTAGGGGCAATTCATGAATTGCCCCTACGGGAAAGCTTGGTGACTCATACGCTAGCTGGACGGAAGCCAGCGAACTGATTAGTCTGGGGATGCATAGATTCTTGTGCCTTATGCCTTTCAATTTAAATCTACACTTGGCATTCCCAGAATCGCACAAAAAACGTTCAGGATATCTTAAATAGAAAGTGCAAGATCAATCGCCTGCAAAATTTCAGGGGTATTGAGAAGAGCAATTAGCAAACCCACTGTGATAATGGTATGCACTCCGATGGTTAATATTAGATAGATTACTTTTGCAGAGCCAAGACTTTGGGAGGCATCGATAGCAGCAATGTGGAAGGCTGCATACCAGTTAAGTACAAAAATGCCGGATAGTATCAGAGCAATCAAAGAGCCGGAACCTGCCATAAAAAGCGTAATGATAACGGTGAGCAGCAGAAAGTCGGCGTAGAAAGCTCCCGCGTAAAGGTTTATAGCTTGACTGATATGCCCAAGGTTTTTGGCCGGTAGGTATAACCAGAAGATGGTTATGAACTGAGCAAATAAGACCAGTACAATCCCAATAAATAAAAAGGATACGTAGTTGGTACCAGTTATAGCCAAATAGGGGAAATGATGGAAAAATGCCTGCATCCCGACTTCGCTGAATAGAAGATGAGAACAAACATAAGCAACCAAACCGCTGAAAATGGCATGCATTACCATGAGAAGGATTCCACCAATTGCGGAACGCTCCCGGTAGTGAAGAATATCATCAACATAGAATCTGTGCGCCAAGAAATAACGGAGCATCATGGGGCGAACAAAAGGTAAATATTTAATCTCAATGGCTAAAGCACTCCATAATAGAAGTAAAATAAGGACAATCCAGTGGGGAGAAAACGTTGAAGGACTTGCATTAGGTAGGGGAAGAATCCAAGGCTCGTTGTTTTTTAGATTTTGCAGGCTCTTGGTAAGTTCCGGATAGCTATTAATGGCTTCTAAAAACCAAGTAGAAGAAATAAAAAGCACTTGGTGTTCTTTTTGAGAAAGCGTTGTTTTTAACTCTTTATCAAATAGGATAAGATCATAAGAAGTGAATTTTCTATGATTGAAATAGATGCCAAATACTTGTTCGGGTTCATTAAAATAGTACCAGCCATTATCTCTGAAGAAATAGAAGGATTTATTAGAAACTTGTTTCAATGAATTTAAGATGGGTGAAAATGCGGAAGTGAAATCAGGATGTGCCGTTTGGCTGTTGGTAAGTAAACCCAGCGCCACCACATTCAGAGAAGATCTATAATGAACGGCCAAATCACGAAAGGTTTCAATGAGCTCATGCCGCTGTTCTGAAAAATCTGAAAGGGTAAGAAAAGACTCATCAGATCGGATGAATATTTTAAAGGGAGCTTCGTGCAGTAGCAAAAGTACGGGCTCGCTCACGGGCTCTTGAAGCTCCAAATAGCTAATGCCCAAGTTAGAAAAGCTATCCAACTGTTGTTGGGCTTCTGCCACATCATCCGGGGCATCCCAAACAACACCCAACCGGGTTTGAGCGAAGCTATGAGCGTTAATTCCCGCAATCAGGTAAAGAACGCTGAGAGCGAAAAGATATGTAGCCCAAGACCTCACTCAGGCTACTGCTTCAGCTCCGTAGTATTCAGCAATATTTGTTTTTTGGATGGGTTTGGCAAGAAGGGTAGCAGAGGTCGTATCAGTAATTTCAACTTCAACATAATCTCCCGGCTGATAGTCTTTCCGATCGAATACCACCATTTTGTTGGTGTCGGTCCGGCCACTCATTTGCTGGTCCGATTTTTTACTGGTGCCTTCTACCAAAACTATATGTCGCTTGCCAATTTCTTCTTTATTTCTGCGCTCTTGCATACTTCGTTGCTGATTGATAATCTCAGTCAGGCGACGCTTTTTGATCTCCTCAGGAACGTCATCCTCATATTTTCTATACGCTAAGGTACGTTCACGACCTGAGTAGGCAAACATGTAGGCAAGGTCGTATTTCACCTCCGCCATCAACGAAAGTGTTTGCTCATGCTCTTCTTCCGTTTCTTCACAAAAACCGGCAATAATATCAGTTGAAAGTGAAACTCCCGGAATAATGGATTTCATATTTTGGATAAGTTCCAAATAACCATCTCTGGTATATGGGCGGCGCATACGCTCCAGCATGGTATCACTTCCGGCTTGAGCGGGAATGTGAATGTAATTACACAAGTTTGGGCGCTCTGCGATTAGGTGCAACAAATCGTTAGGGAAATCTTTGGGATGAGGAGAAGAGAACCGAACACGAATTTCAGAATCTACTTTGCTGACTTCGTCCATCAGTTTGGTGAACGTATTTTCACCATCCAGATACGAATTCACGTTTTGCCCAAGCAGCGTAACCTCCTTGTAGCCTTCGTCGCTCAATTGCCTGATTTCTCTAAGAATAGACTCCATCGGGCGGCTGCGTTCACGTCCACGTGTAAAAGGAACTACACAAAAGGCACACATATTATCGCAACCGCGCATAATGGTAACAAAAGCAGTTACTCCGTTGCCTGTGGTACGAACCGGCGCAATATCGGCGTAGGTTTCTTCAAGTGAAAGGAGGACATTCACGGCTTTTCGTCCGTCGTCCACTTCCTCGAGAAGCCGGGGAATATCACGATAAGCATCCGGGCCAACTACAATATCAACCAGATGTTCTTCCTCGAGAATGCGGTCTTTGATACGCTCAGCCATACAGCCAAGCACACCCACCGTAATTTCTTTATTTTCTTTTTTAATGGCACGAAGTTCCTTCAGGCGGTTCCAAACTCTGGTTTCCGCATTCTCGCGGATTGAACAGGTATTTACAAGAACTACATCGGCGCTTTCGGCTTCGTGAACCGGTTTCATGCCTTCTTCCATTAATATCGAATTCACAATCTCGGAATCCGAGAAATTCATTTGGCATCCGTAAGTTTCTATGTAGAATTTTTTATCTGTCATACGTAAAGTTTTTTAATAAATTCGAAAATACAAATTATTATTCTTTTGGGCTATCAGGCCATACATCGGGATGATCTCTCCAGCTGGAAAGTAATTCCAATTCATCACCGTCAATCATGCCTTTTTCAACCGCAACATTCACCAGCGTTTTATAATCGGTGAGAGTGTAAAGGGGCACGCCAATGTCGGAAAAGCGTTGGGTAGCTCTGTCAAAATCATAAGTAAATATGGAGAATACAGCATCTACTTTCGCTCCCACAAAATTCAGGGCTTCGATTACAGAAATGGCTGAACCGCCGGTCGAAATAAGGTCTTCGATTACAACGGTTGATTCTCCTTTTTTAACTCCGCCTTCAATTTGATTTCCCATACCATGTGCTTTTGCTTTGGCACGCACATAAGCCATCGGCTTATTGAGATTGGCGGCCACCCAAGCTGCATGTGGAATTCCGGCCGTGGCTGTGCCCGTAATCACATCAACATGAGGAAATTTATTTTGAATTAAATCAGTGAATTCATTTTCAATTTTATTGCGGAGTTCAGGATATCTAAGCGTGAGGCGATTATCACAATAAATGGGGGAGTTCCAGCCTGAGGTCCATGTAAAGGGGGCACCTGGTCGGAGTACGATAGCGTTGATGTCGAGTAAATGAGCTGCCAGCTCACGTGCAAATGAGGTATTGAGTATCATAAGTTGTGTTAATTTCTGTTATTGGTACCGCCGCGATGAGTGAATTCATGCCATCTCAAAGATATTTGGCAGTACAAAAATAAGGGTTTTTAAGCAGATAAGCGCATACAATCCGGCCAATAAATCATCGGCTAAAATTCCCCATCCACTGGGCAAATCTTGTAATTTCTTGATGCCTAAAGGCTTTAAAATATCAAAAAAACGAAAGAATATAAATCCAGCTAATAAAATAAGTAATTGCGATTGGAATTCCCCAGAGAATGGAATGAATATAAAGGTGAGTCCCTGCCCGGCCCACTCATCAATCACCATGTTTCCGGGATCTTCCCCAAACGTATCTTCAAAATATCCCGCTACCCAAATGGCTAAAAGGCAAGAGATGAGCACAAAAACAGGAAGGAGCGAGAGTTTTTCTAAATGAATGAATAGATAAACAATCAGTAGGGCAGCAATGCTACCGGCTGTTCCGGGAGCATAGGGCATAAGTCCGGAATAAAAACCGGTTCCTAAAAAAAGTTTTAATCTATTCACTGGTTGTTAATTCAGAGGTGAACAACTTCCGGTTAATGAATAAATATTCGAGACCTGAGTAAACAGTTAGTGCTGTTACAAACAGCATGAGATAGTACAAAATGCCGGAATGGAAGAACTGATCAGCTACATATGCAAATTCGATGTCCGCTTCTATGAAAACGCCCAATAGTAAAACCGCGTACAGAAATACCATTTGAACCAAGGTTTTTGCTTTTGCAGTGAATCGGGTTTCCATGGTTAATTGCTTGCGACTTGCGTAAAGGCGAAGACCGGTGATAATGACATCACGAATTAAAATAGCTGAAACTGCCCACCAAGGAAATTGGGACGGATCTAAAAAGGGGAGGCATAGGAAACCGGCAAAGGTTAAAAATTTATCTGCAAGCGGATCTATGAAAACGCCAAGCTCGCTCTCAAGCTGATAGTAACGGGCAATCTTCCCGTCAAAATAATCGGTAACCGAAGCGGTAGCAAAAATAGCCACACTTAGAGAGCGCCAGATCAATGCATCTTGAATATACATAAACAAGAAAATGGGGGCTAACACCATGCGAATGGCACTAAGTATGTTGGGGAGATATTTCATTCGGGGTCCTTCGTTATCAGCTCAAACATACTAAGGTTCATCATTTATAACAGGAGTCTTTTTTGGGTATAGCTTTTTGAATAGAGGGTGGTTTTGCTTTACTAACCAAAGTAAAAAACCGCCACCGTCGTTCCCACGCAGGTGGGAATCTAATGGGTTGATAATGCAAGATTGTAATTAAATAGCTGTGGGTTTAATTGCAATCAGATCCCTGCGTGCACTGGGATGACTTAGTGGAAGGAAAGTAGGATAAATGGATTAGTTACAAGAAGCCCCGAAAGCATTTTTATCTTCACAGAAAATCCGCTGTTTTAATGCCCAACACCCAAAAAACAGTGGTGGAATTTGGATAGGGTTATACAGAATTTACGCCCCATGAAAGCACAAATCATATCTATAGGTAATGAACTTCTTATTGGCGATACGGTAAACACGAATGCTACTTGGCTGGGCGAATTTTTGACCGGCTTGGGCTTCGTTGTCACCTATGTTCATACCATTCCTGATGAACTGGAGCTCATCAAGCAGACTATTCATCAAGGAATGAATGCCTCTGATGTGGTGATTTGTACGGGTGGATTAGGCCCTACCCATGATGATATCACCAAAAAAGCAGTGGCTGAACTTTTTCAGGTAGGATATAAGCTGGATGAACCGACACTTGATTTTATAAAAGACCTTTTCAAAAAAAGACATATCCCGTTCTCTAAATCAAATCAAAATCAGGCTGAAGTGCCCGAAAATTGTACGGTGTTGTTTAATTTAACAGGGACCGCTCCTGGAATGTGGTTTGAAGAAAGAGGATATCTGGCGGTGTTGCCGGGCGTTCCTTATGAAATGAAATATCTGATGAAAAAGCAGGTTGCTCCCAAATTGAGGGAAGCTTTTGGTAAAATTGGGTTTCTATATTCTCATTACATCCAAACAGCGGGAATTGGAGAAAGTACGCTCAGTGATGAAGTACTCGGAGATTTATCCGGGTTTTTTGAGAACGGCGTGAGCATGGCCTTTCTGCCTTCGCCCGGAGCGGTAACACTAAGACTGAGTGCCAGCGGCAAAACCGAAGGAAAAGCAAAGCTGAACCTTATAGAATTACGTAATGCAATTTTTGAGAAAGCCGGACCCTATATTTATGGGGAAGGAAAAGAGTATTCCATCAGTGAAGCGGTTGGGGAATTGTTGGTGAACAAAAACTTACGAATATCGGTAGCGGAAAGCTGCACGGGTGGGCTGGTTGCCAATACATTTACAGATCAACCCGGAAGCAGTAAGTATTTTGATGGCGGTGTGGTCTCTTATGCCAACCATGTGAAAGAACAGCAATTGGGCGTTTCTTCCGAAGATTTGAAGAAGGTAGGGGCGGTAAGTAAAGAAGTTGCACTCCAAATGGCGAAAGGGGTGGCAGAGCGATTGCAGACAGATATCGGGATTTCAACTACGGGCATTGCCGGTCCTGGTGGTGGAACAGAAGATAAACCCGTAGGTACCGTTTGGATGGGTTTTTATCAAAAAGCAGGGGAGCATTTCGCTATTAATACCACGTTCACTAAAGATCGCCTAATTAATAAAGAGCGTACTAAAATGGTGCTTCTTGAGATTACCCGTAGGATACTTAAAGGCATCGAAACGATGCCTTATGATCTTGAAAAGCAGCATTCTTGAAATTTCTTTTAGCCATACATATCATTTTATTTTGTACAATCACTCCGTTGAAGGCACAAGTTGTGGATTCCACTTCCACCGATTCTACTACTGTTCGGATTGATGAACCAACCGGTGCTCTAAGCGATTCCGCTACTTCTCAGATTAATGAACTTACAACTGCACAGAGCGATTCTTTCCGAAGCGCGCTGAAAAAAAAGCCCAAGCAGGAGCGAATCACTCCCTGGGCTGAGATGAAACCTATTGGATCAACCCTTATCACAACAGACAGTTTATTACGCTGGCAAATTTGGCCGAATTGGGGAGATTATCAGGCCTATCGCCGAGATGTGCTTTCATTCCGTCAGGGCACCAACGGCCGGGTGGATGCATTCCAAATTAGAGGCTACGGGCCTTACGAGCAGGAGCTAAGGATGGAAGGTATTTCCATAAATAATCCCATCACCGGTTTGGCCAATTACAATTTAGTTCCTCATCGGAAGATTGGGGAAGCAACCGAAACTTTTGGTGGAAGCTATCACTCCCAAATCAAACTCAAGGATTATTATTTATTGAAGCCCATCAGTTACCTAAACTACGATGAGGCGGACGGTGCATATCGAAATCTGGAATTTATGGTAGCTCAGAATTTCACTCCAAAAACCAATCTGGAGCTTTCCTATTGGGATCGGCGAGGAGGTAATTACTATCCGAATAGCGGGGTGGAAGGTAGTCAGGTAGTAGGAAGAGTGTATCATCACTTGAGTGATGAATTTTTGATACGCGGAATGTATCTCAGAAATCAGCTCAGTAATGACGAACCTTTTGGCTATAACATTGGTGATCCGGCTCTTTTTGCTTTTGATAAGTACGGGTCTCAGCCATTACGTTCAAACGGAGCATCCGAATTTAGCCGCTGGGATTTGGTAGGAGGTATTTATCATCGCAAAGATACTTCCTCGGTAGAGGATGCGGGTTTTGAAATCTCCACATCAAAGAACAAATATACTCTAACATCTTCCAAAGATTCTTTGTACTGGGATCTCAGAACCTTTGGCGGAAAGCTATTTAAGCTATTTCAGCATAACAAATGGATATTCAGAAGTTCATTGTCTGCCAATTATCATGCAGTAAATGACGGCTCCGCACTAACCGAAACCGGCTGGGCAAATTTGGATGCTCAAGCTTCCATGAATTATCAGATATCCGAGCCTTTGCAATTATATGGAAAGGCAATCGGTAAAAGCAGGAGCGATGGGAAGAAGGGGTTTGAGCTGACCGGTGGCGCAAAAATAAAGCCGAGCGATGGGTTAAAGCTGAACGCAAGTGTTTCAACATTTAGCCGTATTCCTACCATGCAGGCCTTGTATTGGAAAGCTAAAAATTATCAAGGAAATCCCTCACTTAACAATGAAACAGGGATTTCAGCTACCGGAAATATAGATATTCAACCCACTTCAAGTTTACATTTTGGGGCCTCGGGAAGATGGAAATTGGCTACCGGCGCCACTTTTCTAAATACCGATAGTTCGTTTACAAAAAGTATATTTTCAAATAGCTCAGAGTTTACGCAGCTATCGGGCATGGCTTATGGGAGATTTGAGAATCACCGTTTTGAAATTGAAAGCTCCGGAACTGTTCAGCAATTTGCGTATAGTGACTCCACCTCGCCGCTGGCAGCACTCAATCATCAGGATATGATTTTATGGCTGAGAAATTCTGCGTTCATAAAAGGCTATGTTTTTGATCGTGCAGCCTTTCTGAAAATTGGGGTAAAAACCTTATTATCACCCTTCTATTATTCTGCTCAAACCTATAATACCGAATTGGGATTTTGGCAGGGTAACAGCACGTACCAGGAACTGCCATCTTTCTTTCGGCTGGATGGGGAACTTTCGGTCAGATTACGGGGAATAATGATTGTACTTAGATGGGAAAATGCGCTTGACGGATTAGGCCAGGTAGGCTACTTTGAGTCGGCCGGATTTCCGATGCCCCCGCGTCGTTTAATAGTTGGAATAAGAGCACAATTCAGAAATTGATATGAATCTAAAATATATACTCAGAGAAGGTTTTACAGGAATTAGACGCGCTAAGCTTGCGGCTACAACTTCTATATTTTCTCTTTTTGTTGCGATACTTTTGTTAGGGGTGCTCTCACGCATTGGATTCAATGTTTATAGTGAGGCCATGTCGATAAAGGAAATGATAGAAGTGGAAGTGTTTCTGTTTGATGTAGATCAGCGCACTACCGATCAAATTCGGCAGGAATTGAAAAATGAAGAGCTGGTACAGAAAGTTACATATATATCTAAAGACAGTGCTTCGGCCGTAATGCGACGAGAGTTTGGCACAGGAGTAGAAGAACTGGCCGACCTAAATTTTCTGCCTGCTTCTTTTCGATTGAGCGTAAATACCGATGCCGGCGCCGATCAGATTGATAATATGGTTTCTCGCATGAAAAACATCCGAGGCGTAGATGAAATTGAGTACAATGCGGCACTCCTGCGCATTATGGAATCGAATTTGAATACGTTTAGTTTGATAGGTGGGGGAATTGGCATCCTCATTCTGCTTGCAGCTTTAATTTTAGTGTACAACACTATTCGCTTAACCATTTATGCTAAACGAGACTTAATCAGAGCCATGAAACTGGTGGGCGCTACAAATAAATTTATTCGCAGTCCCTTTATTGTAGAGGGAATTTTACAGGGAATTATAGCCGGCTCTCTGGCCATTATCAGCGTGTTTTTCATCTTTGAATTAGCCATTCCATTTTATATAACTGATGTAGGTACGTTAGGTTGGCCTTTTGGCCGGTGGTATTTTTTAGTAGGTGCTATGCTGTTACTTTCGCTTCTAATGGGCTGGTGGGGAAGCCGTTGGGCGGCCCGGCGTTTTATTAAAGAAACGTATATCTCCGGCTAAGTTCTGCTTAACTCTCACTCATTAAACCTCCTATTTCTTATGAAATTTAGAAATCAGTTCTTGTATTTTTTTTGCGGCAGCCTATTCTTTTTAACCGCTTGCAAAACCTCCGAAAGCGTAACACCTACCCATCAGAATAATGAAAAGCCGAGGGTTGAGAATAGTTGGGAGGCTGAATCGGGATTATCTGCAAAATTTGATTCTTCGGAGGTTTTTAGTAATAATTTCACCGGTTTTGCTTTATATAAACCGGATGAAGACAGCATGTTGTTTGAGCTAAACGCCAACAAATATTTCACTCCTGCTTCCAACACCAAACTCTATACCTTTTTTGCTGCGCTAAAATTTCTACCCGATTCTATACTCTCCTTAGAATATACCGTACATGATGACTCACTAATTTTTTGGGGAACCGGAGACCCTACTTTCTTACACCCTGATTTTGATTCTTCCCGAGCCTTTACGTTTCTGAAAAACAGTTCGTATGATTTATATTATTCCGATAATCAATATCAGGACGAGCTACTGGGGCCGGGATGGGCGTGGGGTGATTATCAGTACTATTACTCTACCGAAAAAACTCCATTACCTATGTATGGCAATGTTTCTGAAACTACCGTGGAAGAAATACATACCGTTCAGATCAGCCAAAAGGAGGGTGAAATGGAAATCTACCCAAAGTATTTGCGCTCTGAAATTCAGAAAGCAAAAGTACGGTCGGGTAAAGAATTGCCTTTCCTGTTCAGAGATTTTAACAGCAATACGCTGGAATACAGTCCAAAATCAGATACTACCACCTATGTATTGAGTCGGCCCTTTCATTACACCCCACAGCTAATTACCGGACTTCTGGCCGACACGCTGGGCAGACAAGTGCAATATATAGATCGAGTAAAACCGCAAATTACACATCGTATATATGGTACTCCTGTGGATACCATTTTCACAAGAATGTTGCAGCCAAGTGATAATTTTATAGCGGAGCAATTGCTGCTAAATGTTTCCGCTGAACTTGGATTGCCTATGAATTCCTCGGCCGTAATCAAAAGAGTTGCCGAAACTTATTTCACCGATTTTGAGGAAACTCCGGAATGGGTAGATGGCTCCGGGCTTTCGCGCTACAATTTATTCACCCCAAAAAATATGGTGCATTTGCTTCGGTTAATTGACGATGAGTTTGCAGAAGATTCCGTGTTATTCAATCATCTGCCGGCGGGTGGAAAAGTAGGTACCATAAGGAACTGGTATGCAAATAGAGAAGGGGGAGCACCGTATGTATTTGCAAAAACCGGAACGTTGAGTAACAATCACTGCTTAAGTGGCTATATTGTTACAGAAAAGGGACACAAGCTTATTTTCTCCTTCATGAACAATCACTACGTAACCGCTACGGGTGTGGTAAAAACAGAGATGGAAAAAATACTCTGGTATTTATACAAAAACTATTAAGAGCAAGGTTTTACAGAGCTTTTCAAAACCGAAAAATTAGGATTCCTTGAGATCTGTAATCTTATTGTTACTGGTTTCCTTTCTTTTTTTGCATGCTTCTACATCTCTGCACGTTCCAAAAAAGTGGAGAGAATGACTGTCAATATCCATGTCATGAATTCCGGAAAGCATGCGCTGAATTTCTCCAATTCG
>JBDNFJ010000346.1:0-2746 GCA_041689895.1 Gracilimonas sp.
CCACTGGGGACAAAAAGCCCCGCCTCCATCCCAAATAAATCCGCTATCTTCTGTTGAAATTTATTTACGGTTGGATCTGATTCAAATACATCGTCACCTACTTCAGCCTGAACCATTGCTTTTAACATTTCGGGAGTTGGGTGGGTTACCGTATCACTTCGTAAATCAATCATATATTCTATTTTGCTTTTTCATTTTGATGGAATATAATCAATACCAGAAGCCCACATAACCCACACGCACCCAACTCATGAAAAATAATTTAAAAGATTCCGAAATTCTGTTCGCAAATTCTGCAAACAAGTAGGTACTATTCATTGAATTTTGAAACAAAATACGATCTCGTAATTGCCGGCGGTGGACTTTCAGGACTCAGCCTCGCCTGGTATTTAGCCAAGAGTAGCTATTCGGGACAAGTACTGATTGTTGATTCCACCTTCGCTCCCACTAACGATAAAACCTGGTGTTTTTGGACGAATAAAGAGCCGCCATTCAAAGAAATTATTTATAGAAAATGGAAAAAAGCATGGGTTTCTGTGCTCGATTATAGCACATTTTGCTACCTGCATGAATACAGTTACTACTGCATTAGGAGCGGGGATTTTAGAGAATATGTGCTTCGGGAAGTAAAAAAACATCCCAATTTTCATTTGCTGGAAGAGAATATTCACGATTTAAGCTCCAACGGTGAAAGAGCAACATTGGTCACCAACGAGGGAGATAGCTACTCGGCGAAGTATATTTTTCAAAGTGCATTAAAGCCTAAGAATCTGGATCCTGATCAGATAAAATATCCGTTAGTTCAGCATTTTTTGGGGTGGGAAATCAAAGCATCGGAGCCAGCTTTTGATCCTGAAACATTTACCATTATGGATTTTGATCGCGATTTTAATCCCGGTGTCGGCTTCATGTACGTTCTTCCGTTCACTCAAGAAACCGCATTATTCGAGTTTACGGTGTTCTCCGGGGAGCTTCTCGAAAAGGAAACATATAAACAAAAGATCCGGAACTACCTCTATTATCAGTTTGGGCTGGACGAAGAACACTATGAAATTCGGCGTAAAGAATATGGGGAGATTCCCATGGAAGACCAGCCATATCTCCCATTTTATGATCAGAATATCATCAATTTGGGAGCGGTAGGTGGCCAAACCAAGCCAACTACGGGATACACCTTTTCCCGCGTGCAAGATTACACCCAAAAGCTTGCGGCTCATTTAGTTCAGAACCATGACCCGCTGCCTCCCCCACAATCAAAATTCAAATATCGCTATTACGACCTGCTTTTATTACACATTCTCAGCAACTCGTCGAAAGACAGTCTCCGGGTTTTTCACTCCCTTTTCAAAAAAAACAGCTTTGATGAAATTTTTCGATTCTTAGCGGAAGAAACCAGCTTCAAACAAGATCTGAAGATAATGTCATCGGTGCCTTACACGCCTTTTTTGAAAGCTATTTGGAAGAATTTGTACCCCTGAGTTCAAGCCTACCACAAATCAGTCTGCTGGCTTCCCGCCAGCCGAACGATGGGGATTGGAGTTCAGAAGCTTTTCTACCGTTCGTCGGTGTTTACTAACATGTAGCAACCCCAGTCCACCATTTGTAACCTCTTCTGTCTTCTCCTTCAGCATGCAGAAGGACGCGTTTGTTATGCAGCCGATGTAGAACAGACGCAGGATTGTTAAATTAGCTCAGTGCTCTTTTCATCCATCAGCTGGCCTATAGCCAGCGGATGGGTACGAGGTAGTTCAAGCCTACCACAAATCAGTCTGCTGGCTTCCCGCCAGCCGAATGATGGGGATTGGAGCGACCTTATCATCCTGCTTAGAACGGCTATCAATTCTCAAACAAATATTGAGCAAGCAGGGCTATAACGGCCGTTTCGGCTCTTAGGCGATTGGGGCCGAGTGATATTAGTTGGGACTGTTCTGCTTTTGCGAGTTCTATTTCCCGGTTCGAAAATCCACCTTCGGGGCCCACCAATAAGAGGCTTTTTTTTGCAGGAAGAAAACCCGGACGTTCTACCTTGGCATTCATGTGCGCCAATACCGGTTTGAAGTCCTGATAGCGATTAAACACTTCGTCCAGAGAATCCAAATACACGATGTTGGGCCGCCAGTATCGCTTGCTTTGTTTGAAGGCACTGAGGGCAATCGCTTGCAGTCGCTCTTGATTGATTTTGGAGCGCTCGGAGTGATCTGCATGAAAAATACAGATTTCCCACACGTCCATTTCTACCGCTTTTTCTATCGCAAATTCAAGTCGGTCTCTTTTTTTAATAGCTCCGAAAGCCAGAACCTTTTTAGTCTCCGGCTTTTCATGAGATTCAACTTCTTTAATATCTAACAAAACCGATTTCTTGGAAGCCTGTGTTATCAAACAAGTGAAGATATTCCCCAAGCCATCAGAAACGTACACCGTATCTCCTACATCAAAACGTAAAACACGCGTGATATGCTTCGCTTCCTGCCCGGTAATTTCTACGTGCCGATTTTCCTCAAAATGTTCGGGGGACGCATAAAAAAGATTTTCCATTTTAATCCTCTTTTCTCTTCTTATAAAAAGCACCCGGCTTGAATTCTGTTTGGCCGGTTTCGAACATCAATTCGATGTATGGGATACAAAATCCACATCCACAGCTGCAATAATTATTCTCCTGAAGCTGCTCCATTTTTGTAAGGTTATATTGCTCCGCATGTTCTTTGATTTCAACAAACGAGCGATTGTGACAAATGCATCGACTAAC
>JBDNFJ010000347.1:0-4582 GCA_041689895.1 Gracilimonas sp.
GTGATGACAGATTCTCCACAATCACCATAAATTCCCGAAGCGGATGCAGAAACAAAGGTCGTCGGCTTGTGCTCGGCTTCACGCATAGCATCCACCAGTTTTTTTGTGGATTGAATACGGCTATCCAAAATGCGCTGTTTAACCTCATCGGTCCAGCGCTGACCAAAAAGATTTTCGCCGGCCAGATTTATCACCCCATCAACGGCATTCATCTCAACAACAAGATCATCACCCCAGCTTATAAAACGCTGATTTTTTGCCGTCTCAGATTCATGTTTTTTAGGACTTCTTGTAACAATAACTAAGTGATGCCCTTCTTTCAGCAACATCATCCGAAGCTCGTCGCCAATAAATCCCGTTCCGCCTGTAATAAGTATATTCATGGAAGTGCCTTGTTAGTTTCCTCTTAGTGTATCAAAATAACCTATCTAGCATGAGGTGTAGAATTTCTGAATTATTGGCCTACTTATCTACTTCTCAACCACCCCAAATCCCGGCTTATCAGATAGTACAAGCTGGCCTTTTGTATTCAGTGAAAGTCCGGTGAATGGGTCATTGGAGATGAGTACATGTCCATCTAAGTCGGCATATTCGGCATCAAGGGCTATGAGTGTGCCGGCTGCATTTGCCAGCGAGCTTTCAATCATACAACCTATCATTACTTCCAGCCCCAGCTTATGGGCTTGTTGCGTGACTTTCCGAGCTTCCACCAGGCTACCAATTTTCATAAGCTTGATATTAATAATGTGAAAGGCTTCGGATATCTCGGTTAAGTCCTCGTTTCCAATAAAGCTTTCATCGGCAGCAAGCGGTAGGGGCGACCATGTTTTCAGTTCCTTCATCAGCTTAAACTCGTGCGAAGGCATCGGCTGTTCTACCAACTCAACATTTTGAGTAGCTAAAAACTCAATTTCCTTTTTTGCCTGCTCCAGCGTAGTCCACCCTTCGTTGGCATCTACCCGTAAAGGTTTGTCGGTTACTTCCCGAATGGCTTCGATGATTTCGCGATCACTTCCTGTGCCCAGTTTTATTTTATATACGGGATACTGCTCGGCTGCCCGAATCTTTTCCTGCATTCGCTTCGGCGTATCAATACCAATGGTATAGGAGGTAATCGGCCCCGTGGGTGATGAATAGCCCCACAACTTCCATAATGGTTGATTTTGGGATTTTGCCCACCAGTCAAGCCAGGCCATTTCAATGGCTGTTTTGGCGGATTGAACCGGTTCGGTATCTAAAGCTTGTATTTTTTGGGGGATGTCTGCCGGTTGCTCAATGTCGTTAAAAAAATGTTTTGGGAGCGCTTCAAAACCTGCTATTACTTTTTCAGGAGTTTCATCATATCGGGTATTGGGGCCGGCTTCCCCATATCCGGTTATGCCGTCCTTTTTCAGCGTAAAGAAGACATTGGGCACTTCCGATTTTGATCCTCTGGATATCGTGAATACTTCTTTTAGTTTTAGGGGATGAACTTCCCAACTGGTCTCAAAATGTGACATATCCTAACTCTTGTATAAATTTTAAATAAATATAAACGGCAGGCGCTACCAATAATAGTGCGTCAAAGCGATCGAAAAAACCACCATGTCCCGGCAATATTGAAGATGAATCTTTGACTCCTGCTTTTCGCTTCATCTTGCTTTCAATAAGATCTCCAATCGGACCAAATGTCCCCACCAATAAAATAAGCAGTAGCGCAATTTTAAGGGTGAAATCTGTTTCATAAGGAACCGCAGAAATAGCTATGCTAAGCCCTACAAAACAGCCCAGATATCCTGAGAAGAATCCTTCCCATGTTTTATTGGGGCTGATTAAAGGAGCTAATTTATTCTTCCCAAAACTTTTGCCACCAAAATAGGCAAATACATCACTTCCCCATACCATCAAAACCGTAGCAATAGTGAGTAAAAATCCGATTTCATGCGTACCTATAGCGCGGATTAACATCAGGCAAAGAAGTCCTATCGGTGCATATAATCCTGCAAAAAAAGTTGAACTTAGTTGCGTGATGCTTTCCTCAGACTTATTAAAAGTTTGAATAGCTATAAACAATAATAGTATGACTAAGCCAATCTCAAAGGCGTAGGGAAGGACGGGGAATAACATCACCCAAAGTCCAATGGTATATGGAAAGTACGGATCAGTCGGGGTGCCGGCGCTGCTCATCAGGCGCATCACTTCTTGCTGAATAAAAAAGCCGATGATGATCACAAATAGATTAAAATACCAGCCACCCAGCCAGGTTATATAAATAAACAGCAGTGCAGCGGGCACGGCAAATAGTATGCGTTTGAGAAGTTCGTTCAAATCAGGCCTCTGCTATTCGTCATCAGGATTAAAGTCAGGGTTTTCCAACTCAAGGTCTTCTAAGGCTTGGCGGGCTTTTTTCTCGAATTCCTTCGGAACATATAGGTACACGAGGGCCATATCACCCACATTTAAGCTATAAGCCGTATCCCTCTTTGATAGAATATTGGATGGGATTTTTAAGTTGGATAAATAATTCCGAGCCATTTCCACTTCAAGGTTTGTGCTTCGTTCCATTACACACACCCAGTTCTCAATATCGTTTGGTTTTGAATCTGAAAATAGACTCATATTTATTCCTCATTGGGTTTCAGAGTTTTCAGGTAATACAAAATTGCAGCGCTGATAATCAGGCTCAAGATTACCAAAAATATCGGGATATCCATTTCCGGTTTAGCCTGCTGATCCAGCATTTCCGGATAAAAATTACTGGCTATCACCTGCCCTCCATTATTCACAAAATGAGCAATCATTGCGGGAATCAAACTATCGGATATATAGGTGAGATAGGCCAACATAATTCCCAGTGCCGAAAGGGGAATGATATTGGAAATCTGAAGGTGATAGGCTCCAAAAACTGCGCCTGATACCAAAATGGCAGCAACGACGCCCCAGCTTTTTTCAAAGGCTCGCTGTACATATCCCCGGTACATGATTTCTTCGCAGACGGCGGGTACAATGCCTATATGAATTACTCCCAGCAAAAGTGCGTTATCTGATTTCAGGAAATTTGAAATCATTTCGACCATGGTTTCTTGCATTTGGGCTAACACATCGGGCACCGGAATGAATGAATTCAGCCATCCCAGAAATTGGATAGAGGGCTGTGCAACTACAAATAGAACGGCGCCCAATATTGCCACCTGCCACACATTATCCGTTATTTTTAAGCGAAGGAATTCTTTTCGTTCTCCCTTAATGGCGTGTAATCTAACTACTAATAAAGTGGCCAGTCCCATTATCAAGATTTGCCCGGAGGAATTGGCCAGAAAAAGCAGGTCAAAATTGGTGGAAAGTTCTTCCATCATGGTACTCATGTCGAGGCTATCTACGGTTAGCACCATACCAACCGCGCCCACAATTCCGCCCACAACGTTAAAAGCGACAAGTGCGATCAGCACCCATCCCAAAGCCACGGCCCAATGGGCAAAACCGTTACGTTCTACCCAGGGCTTTGGCTTATTATTTTTATTTACTTCGAGGTATTCACTTTGTGATGAAATGTTATCCTGCTCCATTCAATCCTGTTATTCTTCTTCTGAGGCAAAAACCTTTGCGCCAATGAGGCCGGAAATTACGTTTATAATTCCCAATCCTATAAATGTATAAAGCCCCATCATAGCTATATTTTTCAGTGAATTCGGATCTTTCATTCCTTCCAATGCGGCTTCTTTAGCTTCATCGGGGATTTGCATAGCCTGGATGTTTTGGACATTCCAATCTATAATCGCCTGTTGAAAACTGGGATCAATTAAATTCCATATTTGGCTTAAAATAACGGTAAAAATTGTAGCTACTAAACCAACCAATAAACCAATAAGTGCGCCTTTTCCTATTTTATAAGTCAGGTTATTTTCATTAGCGTACTGCCAGTTAGCAAAAACACCGCCCACGGCACCTACTAAGCACCCAATAGCACCAAATAGTTGTGATGAGCTGAAAAAGGAACCTGAAGGTTCGGTTCCTATGGTCATGTATCCTCCAATAATGCTAAAAGCAGTTACGATAATTGCCGTTATTAAGGACGCAATTATCACTGAATTCCAATAACTGGGCATTTCTTGTACTTGTTCATTGTCCATTGTTACTCCGTTTTATTTATGATGAAAAATTCGTTTGTTAAAATAAGTGCCATTGAAAGCCCCATGAAGCCTCCCAGCAAAAACCTTGAGGTAAGAGTATTTGTCCATACTCCGAAATAGTTGCCTAATATATCGCCCAAATTTAATAGAATAGCGACAAATAACCATTTCTTTTCTGAAATTTTGATGAAGCTGTGTATCCATGCAGTTAAAGGCATGATAATACATCCTAAAAAGAACAATCCATAAATGCCTAAACATCTGGAACAAACGGCCATTTGCACTCCCGAAATGGAAAAAGAACGAGCGGTTTGCTGATGGCATAATGAATTAAAAATGTGAAATTGCCACGAGGTGATGGGCAAAGCTGAGCTATTGTACAATCCGGGGCCTAAAGCAGTTAGTACTAAAAAGGTTGCAGCCGCCAGTGTTCCATAGTAAAGTCCTTTATTATGTACCTGAAGAGTGGCCAC
>JBDNFJ010000348.1:0-2457 GCA_041689895.1 Gracilimonas sp.
ACTTTCTCTTCCTTTTCAAGAACAAGAATGGTTGAATCCGGGTATTTGAGGGATAGTTTATAAGCTGTGGAGAGGCCAACTATACCGGCCCCAACAATTGTAAAATCGTATATCATGGAGTGTAAGATAGGATATATACATAAAAAAAGGGCCCTCAATATTTGAGAGCCCTTTTAAATTTTACTTTTTTTGGAAAGCCTTAGCTGTTACCGTTTGAGTAATCTTCCCAATCCAGTTCACCCTGTGGGCGACCAATTTGAACTGGTACGCGGCCACCATCAATGGAGGTATCTATATTACCCAATCGATCGTAACGTCGCATATCAACCCATCGGTGTCCTTCTCCCCACAATGAGTAACGGCGTTGCTTCAACATTTCATTGATTAACGAAGCTTTATCACCATTACCTAAATAGCTACCCACACCCCAAATATTTCTAATGGTATTGAGGGCAGTTACTGCATCCGCAAGATTAGTGGCTCCTCCCAGCTGAATTTTTGCTTCCGCATAAATTAAAATCAGCTCTTCATTTCTAATAAATGGCACGGGAGTGGTTGCACTTGCATATTTACCAATCTGATAATCTGCACTTAGGCCAGGAATTTGCGGTTGCGTTGCTGGGGTTGTACGCAAATCGAACATTGCATCTATTCTTTTGTCACCAGCATCAGCATCGTTTATATGGTTAGGGCTTGGTACGATCACTAAGTTTTGATCCGCATCAGGAACATAGTAGTACGGGTTAAACCTATCATTGCCGCCTGCATATATATGGGCAGGACCAACCATTAAGTCTGCTTCAGAACTTGCACTCAGCTTCAGGAATGAATCATCTAAAGCATCAAGTGCACCTTGCCAGTCTTTGGCATAAACAGCCAGACGAGCTGCAATAGCACGGTTTACCTCAAGCAAAGTAGCAGGTTTGTTGAAATCGTCAAATCCGGCCGTAAGCTCAAAATTAAAGCTGCTTCCAGCATTTTCAAGCTGAGTAGCACCGTCGTCAAGAATAGTTCTTATTTCAGTTAAAGCATCGGAATAGCCCAGAAAAGGACCAGGATTGAGAGGTTCCTCGAAAGAAACATCTATCCGAATGCCATTTTGGTACTGGTGCATTAATGGAAATTCGAACTGATAAGCCTTTATGGTATTAGTAAAGCCTAAATATCCATTTTTTTGCTTATCGGTAACATTTGATGTTTTAGATAAAGATGCGATAAGCAAATTAGCCTGTCGGATAGTTCTATAAGGAGATTCGTAACCACTTGCGTCAACAAAGAGGTTAGAATTGTCTTCCGCATCTACGCTTCTATTGGGTAGCTGTAACCAGTCAATGGCGTACGTTGGGTCAGAGGTACTTAGATAGTACAATTCCCGACTCACGGTACCTGTCAGTGACCACCAAGAACCATTATAGTCTCGGTTTACAGATTCTAATCCAGTTACTAAATCCTGCAGCTCGCCAGCACTTGCATTGTTCAGCACGCCGGCTGTACTTGGGCTATTGGGATCCAAGACTTTATCGACTTCTAATAAGTCGCAGGAAATTGATATTAAAATCAATCCCGTAAATATAAATGTAGTTTTAATCAATCGTTTCATGATAATCTCTTTTATAAATTATAGGTCAACTTTTACGCTGAAAAGTATTTTTCTTGAGGTTGGGTATGGAGAAATATCCACGCGTTGTGAAAGTGCACTTCTACCCGTAGCGTTTACTTCGGGATCATATCCAGGATAATCTGTAAACATTAACAGGTTGGTACCTGTAACTCCAACTCTTATACTTTTCAGGGTATTTCCTGCAAAACTTTCAAGCGACGCCCGAGGAACGGTGTAATACAAAGATGCTTCCCTTAGTTTTACGTAAGATGCATCTTTCAAGAAAGAAAGCGTACCGCCTTCGCGCTGTATAATATTGTCATTACTATCGAAGAAATCAGCTGTATTACCAGCTCCATCCGTCAATAATTGAGATAGGCTAATGCCTTCGGCTCCTTTGCTCCAGTGTAGTAGGAAACTAGCTCTGAAGTTTTTAAGGAAGCTGAAATCGTTACTAAACGACATTTGGAAATCGGGTTGTAAATTTCCAACAATTTCGCGCTCAGCCTGGCCGGGAACAAAACCATATATACCTGTTGGCGAAACGCCTTCCTCAATACGGCCGGCACCAAAAGTAGGCGACGCATAAAATGTATTGGTTTGAGCCGGAATAGACAATTCAGTCAATTCGGTTTCATTTTTCCACCATAGAATGCTTGAATTCCATGTAAAGTTTTTGTTTTGAACTGGAATTAAATTTAATGCAATCTCAGTTCCTACGTTTTCCATTTCTGCCGCGTTGGTAGTAATAGTACTTACACCGGTAGAAGGTGATGGAACCAACGGCAAAATAAGATCCGAAATGGTTTTATTATAATGAGTGACTCCTAAAGAAATTCGCCCATCAAAAATACCTA
>JBDNFJ010000349.1:0-1204 GCA_041689895.1 Gracilimonas sp.
GCTCCGTTTCTTACAAAGTATTGATAGTTTGAAGCCTCGCCAAGGGTCACTAAGGTTTGAGGATTTGTTCTTAGGCTTTCCGGGATATCTGAACCTGATTTATCCTGAGCCGTGGTATTCCAAATGGTGCCTTTGCCCCAACCTAAGCCAAAGACAAACCGATAAATACCGGCTTCTTTTTGATAGGCAAACAGTCGGTGTGTACCTCCCGTAAACTCGAGGGAGCCCGAAACCGTTAAACGACTATCCATCACCTGATTAATATGGAAGTTCGTGCCTGCTGTAATACGTTCATTGAAGGTAATATGAAGCTCGTCTCCTTCTAACTTGTGAAGGTTCTCATCCCAAACGCCATTTGAGAAATACAGGGTCGTACCTTCTCTAATATCGATAAGAGGGATAAAATCGATGGAATTCGTATCGGCGTTTGCGGATACGATCACTACATCGCCCGGTAACAATACAGACTGGGCGCTCACCTGAAATCCTATAAGGATTGGCAGCAGAAAAAAGACGATATGTAGTGTTTTCAGAAGTTTACCTAATAGTAACTTTTGAGCCATAGGCACCGTGCTACTCTATTTTTATTCACTGTAATTAACAACTTTTCAGCCATAAAGGCTATAAAATTTCTTGATTTCTGGAATTCTAATCATCTAAATGAGCAGGACCCAATAATCCTTCGGTAGAGGCAACAGCGACCGAAACAGCGGCATCTCCCGTAATATTTACCATGGTTCGGAACATATCGAGAATCCTATCTACTCCTAAAATCAGGGCAATACCGGCTGTGGGTACCTGAATGGTTTCCAACACAATAACCAGCATCACGATTCCTGCCCCCGGTACACCTGCGGCCCCTACCGAAGCGGCTGTAGCCGTAAGTACAATGGTTAGTTGTTGAATCAGCGTGAGATCCATTCCAAGAGCCTGAGCTATAAATACCGCTGCTACGGCCTGATATAAGCTGGTACCGTCCATGTTAACCGTTGCTCCAATGGGAAGTACAAAGCTGGCTACTTCATCATCTACTCCAAGATTATTCTCAACGCACTCTAAGGTAACGGGAAGGGTTGCTGCACTTGAGCTGGTACTAAAACCAAGCAGCATGGCAGGACGAATAGCTCGAAAGAACGTGCTCAACTTCATGTTACTGGTGGCTTTGAATAAAACCGAATACACCAGAATAACATGCAGTAATAAC
>JBDNFJ010000350.1:0-3611 GCA_041689895.1 Gracilimonas sp.
GCTCAATTTTTGTGAGAAAGCGGACGAATTCAACTTCCAACAACGATAGGTTTTCGTGTTCTCTTATCTTTTCCAGCTCTGTGATAATATCCATCAAACCTCCCCTTTTCTGAAGTAGGTATCTAAATGATCGATCAAACTTTCATCGGGTTTATCCCAAAAAACTCCACTGCCCATTTGACCTTTTTCAATCCCTCTCAGAAATAGATAAAACACGCCTCCAAAATGATCTTCATACGTATAATTTGGCATTCGCTGCTGTAAATAGCGGTGCAGCGCCAGCGTGTAAATATGATACTGGAGATCGTAGCCTGCATCTATCATTGCTTGAGATAATCGTTCTTGGTTATAATCCTCTGGCTGCGCTCCCAAGTAGTTCGATTTATAGTCAAGAATATAAAACTGTCCCTCAAATTTGAATGTCAGGTCAATAAATCCTTTCATAAACCCGGAAACTGTTTCGTCGGATATATCGCTGAGGACTTCATCCCGAACTAATTTCCACAAAGCTTTCGCCTCAATTTCTTTAACCGGAAAAAAGAATTCCATCTCTTTCAGCACGTCCGTCTCTTGCAGGCCACCAAGCATCATTTTTTGGTTGGTTAAAAGATGAGCAAGCGTTTCCAAAATCCAGCTTTTTACTGGAAGTATCCATTCTTCCGAAAATCCAAAATACTCCAGATTCTCTTTCACAACGTGTTCTATGTTAATCGGATTATCAAACCGCATATCCTCAAAAATTTGATGTAAACAAGTACCGGCGTTGGCTCCTTTTGGAAACCCATACTTGTCCATTTGCACTTCTTCACTGAACTGAGCCTCCTCTGCGAGTGTAGCATCATAATCGTGCTCATAATCTGCATGCCCCATCCCTTCTGCCAACGAGGAATAACTTAACATTCGCTTGAATTGGAAAAGATCATTTCGTTGAAACTCCGCTGCTTTTAACTTTCCGATTGAATTCTTTTGAGTTGAAATATATTCCAGATCGGGCTCATCTACGGAGGTCCTTACTTGAATATGCTCGCATTCTTCAAAACGTTTTTTAAGGATGGTAAATGATGATTTCTCCTCACTTTCAGTTCCGCCAACAATGGAAGCAAGAGCCGATTTGTAAATATCCTTATAATCCGGAAAAAACAGATAACAGACAGAAACAGCACGGGTAAGAGCCACATAAGCCAACCGTACATCTTCGGCGTTGCTTTGAAGTTGAGCCAGCGCCTTATCCTCTTCTTTGTTAGGATGATCGGTTTTCTCGCTGATATCTATATGAACCCGGCCATTCTCATAAAACTTAAAGACGTCACCATTTTGTATCGATGAACCGGAATCCCACATAAAAGGACACAAAACGATGGGATATTGCAAACCTTTGGATGCATGTATGGTAGATATCTGAATAAGGTCTTCATCGCTTTCAAGGCGTAATTCCTCATCTTCAGAATCAGAGTGATCTGCATTTAATTTTCCAAAATACCATTTCAATAACGTTTTGCCTTCTATCTTATGCTCTCTCTCCGATTTCTCCAGCAGCTCAGAAAGATGAATCAAATTGGTAAAACGTCGTTCAGCATTCTTTTGAGATATCAAATTTTGCTGAACTTTAAATAGCTTCATTATTTGTTCGATGGTTGCAGCAATTCCTTTCTTTTCCCAATCATCTTTTAGTTTTAAAAACTTCTCTACAACCAAACTCCATTCCTGTTCATTGTTCAATAAATGTTGGAAATCCGTAGCTTTATAACCCAATAATTCAGTAGAAAGCGCCGCTCTAATTCCGGGCTCATACCCGGATTTCTGGATGGCCTTAAGCAGTATAAATAATTCCGAAGCTTCTTGGGTACTGAATACACTGGTTCTGGATCGTAACACACTTTTGATGCCTTTTTCTCGAAGGCGCGCCTGTATTTCTTCCCCTTGAATTCCCTTTCGGACTAACACTGCTATATCTTTTTCTTGTACTTCGCGATCATTTAGCTTGTACTCTCCACTCAGCAATTCAATTATTTCGTTTGTCACATCGTGGTATATTTGCTCGTTAAAATCGGGCTTTTTAGTCAGCGTCTCATCTTCTATGGTTATGACTTGAAAGGGAGTAACAGCTTCATCATTAGCCCTATACACATACGCATCATCCGTTTTACTGGCAGGAAATGAAATGGAATGATAGTTAAGATTCTCAATTAAGAACGGAGAATTTGAGCTATTAAAGACCTCATTTACGCCTTCAATCATCCGACTATTTGAGCGATAGTTATAATCCAGATGGTAGGATTGCTGCTCATCTGCATCCGATTTAGCTTCTAAATAGGTGAAGATATCGGCTCCCCGAAACCCATAAATAGCCTGCTTGGGATCGCCAATCATAAACAAAGCTTTATCCTTTCGATTACCATATATGCGCCGGAAAATACCATATTGAATGGGATCGGTATCTTGAAATTCATCCACCAGTGCCAACGGATATTTTTCGCTTAATAATGTCGATAATCGCCCAGAAGTATCATTTTCCAATCCTTGCTCAACGGTTTCTAACAAATCATTGTAGGTCAAAACGTTGAGGTCTTCTTTTAAATTCTCAAAATCTGCCTGAACGGTTTGAATTGAATTCTGTATAAATGCAGGTTTCAATAATTTGAGCTCATCGGCAAGCATCATATATGCTTCTACCTGTTTACAAAGTTCAAATTCAGGAATATCCGGTGATTTTTTCTTGCCTGAAGTGTGAATCTTTTCCCCAAACTTCTTAAGGCGCTCCGAGTAGTTTATGGAAACCTTCTCCCCTTCTACCCAATTCACGAAATTATCCCAATCTTCTTGGTGCTTATCTTTTTTATAGTAGGTGCCGCTAAGCCAACCGCTAAAGTAAAGTTCTTGAAAGGCCTCTTTTTCTTTCTTCCAGCAGTGCTGAACCTCCATAAATATATCCTTCAAAGCTGTAGCCTGATTTGCAAGCTCTGAAATCTTCAATCCTGCCGGAACGATTTCTGCATAAGGATGACTCAAAATACGATCTAAAATCAACCGCAGTTCATCCGGACCAAAATTAATATCAGTGAGGTAATCGAGCACAAAATAGGTGTCAGAATCTGTTTCAGCATCCTGAATGAATGCACGCCAGTAACTATCCACACAATCTTGTAAAACCTCCGATTTATCCGTTAGTAAATCGAATTTTGGTGCAATTCCAAATTGAAGGCTGTATTCCGTTAATACGCGCGTACAGAAGCCGTGAATGGTGAATATAGCCGCTTCATCAAACTGCTCAATCGCATGCTCCAACTTTTCTTTTGCTTCTTGATACTGCTGAGCCAGCAAATCAGTGTAAAAAATATCTTCACCGGCTTCTCCTGATTCTATGATCGCCAAAGATTCTTTCAAACGGTTTCGAATCCGGAGCTTTAATTCTGCTGTAGCAGCCTCGGTGTAGGTCATTACTAGGATTTGAGAAGGAATAAGCCCTTTCTCTAAAACCGCACGAACATACAACGAAGTGATGTTATAGGTTTTGCCGGTGCCTGCGCTTGCCTCAACTAAACTTATACCTTCCAGCGGAGCTTTAAATACCTGCAAAGGAGTGCTCATTATTCTTCCTCCATTACCGTTAA
>JBDNFJ010000351.1:0-4151 GCA_041689895.1 Gracilimonas sp.
GCACGGGATAATCTCCGGTGAAACAGGCGGTACAGTAATCGTGGCCTGACGGATTGGATTCTTTAACGGCTGAAACCAATCCTTCCGCGGAAAGATAACGCAAACTATCTACTCCAATTTCCTTCGCCATTTTATCAATATCACGATCAAATTTATTGGCAATAAGCTCATCCGGGCTTGGGAAATCCATTCCATAGTAACAAGGGCTGATAATAGGTGGGGAGCTCACAATAAAATGAATTTCAGAAGGATTACACTCACGAATCATATTTACAAGATACCGCGAGGTAGTGCCGCGTACAATAGAATCATCCACAATAATGACAGGCCGGCCTTCAATAACTCCGCGAACCGGATTGAATTTGGTACGCACCTTCTGCTCGCGCGATTTTTGTCCCGGCGAAATAAAGGTACGTCCCACATAATGATTTCGTATAAGTCCGATGTCATAATTACAATCGTGCCCCCTCTTTTTGCTCTCGCTGGCATATCCCAATGCGGCGGTATTACTGGAATCAGGAACCGATATAATCACCGGTTTTTTGCCGGTGGTATTGTTGGGAATAATATCTGAGAGCGGATGTTCTTTAGCTAATTGCTTCCCCAAATTTCTTCGGATTTTATCCACCATTTCTCCAAATATCATGCTATCAGGGCGGGAAAAATATACGTATTCAAAAATACATTGACTGGTGCCTGTGCCCTCTTTTCGGGGAATGAAGTACGATTCTGGCTTCTTATTTTCAGTTGCTTTTTTATCAATCACCACTACTTCGCCCGGCTGTACATCGCGAATATATTCGGCATTGTTTATGTCGAAGGCACAAGTTTCGCTGGTTACGCAATAGGCGCCATCCACTATTCCCAAAGCCAGCGGCCTAAAACCATTCGGATCTCGAACGGCAATCAGTTTATCATCCGTCAATATCACCAGACAATAAGCGCCTTCAATTTGCCCTAAAGCATCCATAATTTGATCCATTTGCTCTTCCTTATCACTGTGAGAAATAAGGTGAAGAATCAGCTCGGTATCGGATGTACTTTGAAATAATACCCCTTCTTTCCGAAAACGATCACGAATTTGCTTGGCGTTGGTAAGATTTCCGTTATGCCCAATAGCTAAATTCCCATTGCGATAGTGTACGCGAAAGGGCTGAATATTCGCGGGATTTTTGGAGGATCCGGAGGTGGAATACCGGTTATGACCGATCGCATTTTTCCCGATAAGAATCTTCTCAAATACTTTCGATTTACGAAATACATTCAGCACAAGCCCAAAATCTTTATACGACGGCATGATGGGCCGGCCCCTCTCTTCATCAAAATACGAGCTTACTATACCGGCTGATTCTTGTCCGCGATGCTGAAGGGCATGCAAGCCATAATAGGTGTGAAGGGCTGCATCAGGATGATTAAAGATACCGTAGATTCCACAATACTCGCGAGGTTTGTCGCTCATATGTAATGCTCCAAAATATGAGGGTTGGATGAGTTTTAAAGATAATGAATGAAAGCGCTAAGTGGGAATTAGAACTGAATTACTTATCTACAGGTTATGCACAATCGGCAACTTTTGGCAGCTTCACATAAAAGGTGGTTCCCTGGCCTTCTTCACTTTCAAACCAGATCTCACCGTGCATACGTTCTACAAATTCTTTACTGAGGCTAAGCCCAAATCCGCTGCCTTTCTCGTTTTGTGTTCCTTCACGAGTCCAATTACGTTGTTTAAAAATGGATTCTACCTTATCGCATGGAATGCCAATCCCGTTATCGGTTATCGACAAAATAACGCTCTTTTCTTCCGCCTTTGCTGCTACCCTAATAGCTCCTGATGCTGGCGTAAATTTAATGCTATTTGTGAGAAGGTTTCGAATCACCAGCTGCAGGGAGTTTGTATCGGCAATCACTTGTAAGTCGGGCGTAATGGAAGGGGCAATACTGATTTCAATATTCTTTTCAACGGCAGTAAACTCTTGGTTTTCAGTTACTCGCTTCACAAGATCAAGCATGCCGATAGCTTCTTCATCCATTTTTATACCGGAGAGCTGATCTTTCGACCACGTCAGTAAATCTTCAATCACGTTTATATTACGTTGTACAGCGACCTCCATCTGTGGAATCATCTCTTTTAATTCTTCTGCCGAAATGGCCTTTTCTTTTAACAGGAAAAGCACGCCTTTTAAGGAACTTAATGGGCTGCGTAAATCGTGAGAAACGGCTGCAAACAGTTTGTTTTTTGTATCGTTTACTTCTTCTAAATCCCCTTTCTGATGCTGAAGTTGGGCATTAATATGTTCACGTTCTTTCCCATTTCGTATTAATACCACAAGCAATACCACAATGAGTATAATTACAACGACCGCTATAATAATTAGGATTAACTGAATCTTGAGCTTTTCTTCCTGCTGAAGCTGCTTCTCCTTTAACAACCCATTTATTTCATTTTGGCGATTTAGCTCCAGCCGGCTTTCCAAATTTGCCAGCTCTCGCCCCCGGTTTAGCTCGGTTAAGCTGTCCGATAGCATTTGATATTTCTTCAAAGTGGCAAATGCGCTATCAAATATCCCTTCTTTAGCATAGGAATCATATAGCAGCTTGTACGAGTCTTTCAAATGATCGCTATTTCCTACCTGTTCGGCTATCGCCACCGCATGATCCAAATAATAAATAGCTGAATCCAGCTTGCCGGTTTCCAAATATACATTCCCTAAAACATGATTATTGAAATATGTGCCTTCCTTGGTTCCCATTTCTTCTGTCATAGCCAAAGATGTTTTTAGCAATTTTTTTGCTTTTTCGTATTCCCCCATTTTAGCGAAATTACTTCCTTTACCATGCAAAATAATGGCTGGCAGAGCATTAGGCCTTAACTTAGTATATAACTCTCCTGCAATAGAATAATATTCATCGGCCTTTTTGTACTCTCCCTGATTACTTAAACTATTGGCTAAATTTAAACTGGCTCTTAAAATATTAACCGGCTCATTATTATTTTTTGCAAACTCCAGCGATTTCTTCAGATAATAAACTGCTTTTTCATATTCTGCCGATGCATCGTAAGCCAAGCCCAAATTATTATAGGATAATATGAGTATGGTAGTATCCTTTATAGCTTTCGCTTTTTCGATAGCACGTAAAAAATTTTGAAATGACCGCACGGTTTCACCCAAATTGGAATATATAGTGCCCAGATTATGCAAGACTTTAATCTTGGTAACTTCTTGTTTTTCCGGATCTATAAGGGCGATGTATTCTAAAGCCTTGTTAAAACTTTCAATCCCCTGTTGGTACTCCGATAAATTGGCATAAGCGGCCCCCAACAAATTATAGTATTCAAATATTTTACGACTATCGGGATACGTTTTAATGGCATTCTTTAACAGTTTCGCCGCTTTTTTATATTCCGCTTGATCTATCTGTATATCAGCCAGATTTGCTAAACCCACTTCAATTCCCCAGCTATAATTCAGCAATCGAGAAATACTGTCGGCTTGGGCAATTAGCTTTTTAGCCTTTTTATATTCCCCAATCTTTGAAACCTTGCGTCCCTCTTCCAGTAATTGATTCACATAAGCGGTATCAGGTTGAGCGTCATCCGACTGTGATATTTGCCACACATCCGGTCCACTTTTGGCATACGCAACGCTTACCTGTCCAAATGCAGACAACAAAAACAATAATATAAATATGATACTTTTTACCAAACCGCTTTATTTGAGTATTCATTGAAGGCTTTGCATAACCTTTGGTGCTTTAATGACTTCTCGTATTTGACCTGTGTTAAAATAAAAAAGCTCTCCACAAAGTAGAGAGCTTTTTTAAATTAATTCTATGATACTAAATTTTAAGCTTCTAATTCGATGTTTACACCGGTAAGCGCTTGGGAAACGGGGCAGCCTACTTTTGCAGCTTCGGCAATTTCCTGGAACTTATCGTTCTCAATATTAGGCACGTTTCCTTTTGCCGTCAATTTTATGTTCGTGATCGCAGGATGCCCGTCCACTATGTCGAAGGTAACATCAGCTTTAGCATCCATCGATTTTGGTGTGAATCCGGCTTTGTCCAATTCATTTGAAAAAGCCATGGCATAGCAACCTGCGTGCGCGGCTC
This sequence comes from Gracilimonas sp., assembly GCA_041689895.1. Taxonomy (GTDB): domain Bacteria; phylum Bacteroidota; class Rhodothermia; order Balneolales; family Balneolaceae; genus Gracilimonas. Next base: position 4,111 of record JBDNFJ010000351.1, read on the forward strand.
CAATCAATTCTTCAGGATTTGAGCCTTTTCCATTTTCAAAA
>JBDNFJ010000352.1:0-5283 GCA_041689895.1 Gracilimonas sp.
GAAGGTAATGAGCTCATCATCTGCCCAATAATACTCCTCTTGTTGAGGATTGGTATGGGTGATGGCTTTCGGGTTTTTGAAGTTGGCCCCGGTATAGTAAAAATTGGGTGACTCGTTTGCAGACTCCACCATAAATACAAAATCATCCGAAGAATCGGCCTTATCCAGACGACTTATCATTTTTGGTTCGTAGATTAGCTCGGTTAATCTATTTTTGCGATCCAATCGCGCATAGCCCCGGTCTTTGGTATAATATCCGTACTTAGAAAAATAAATCGGTTCATTTTTAGCCAATTTGTCTTCGTCATAATCCATACGGGCCTGGCGATATTGAATTTCATCGGAGGTTGAGTTGGTGAGATTTTCATGCTTTTTGCCATCTGCCCAAACCCGATACACATCGTACTCATCATATACCAAAAGCCAATCATCGCCTTCCACCCATTGTCCGGTTCCGAATGGTGGAAAGTTCTCCGTTCCGTGAATAGATTTATAATTCTCAAAGCGCGTATCTATTCCTGCTGTGATGTTGGCGTGCTTGCCACTACTTATGGAATACGTCCACCAGTTTTTATCCTTAAAATAGTACAGATACTTTCCTCCGGGACTACTTTGCACTCCTACCTGACGTTCTAAAATCTTTTTGCGATCGCCCGTTTTTACGTCAATGAGGTACACATCATTCCAACCCTCACGAAAAGCTGGTTCATACGGATGTGCATCATAACCGATGGCATGTTGCTGATCTCCGGTTAGCTGAACCGTCTCAATTTTATCATCTGCAAGCTGCACAAAGTTTCCGTTATTGAGATGCCAAACTGATAAATAATTAGCTTCCTTCAAGCGTTTTTGTCGCACCTCCTGTTCGGGCTGAATCTCCGCATCTTTCCAGTGCCAAACGGCCACATTTGTTGAGTCCAATCCTTTATTCAGCTTGGCGATGGCGGAAGTATCTTTCGGTTCTTCTTTTTTAATTTCCCAATCCTTGATTCCAAAAAACACCGTGTTTCCGTCTTCTGCCCATCCAATACCCGCATAATCAACAATTTTTGAATTTTCAGGGAAAGCCTTGTTTTCAGTTTGATGAAATACTTTGGGTGCTGTAGATTTGGTGACATCGGGGAAGGCATACACATCATGAGATTCACCAATATGAGAGGTGTCGGTCGTTGTTTTCATAAATGCCAACGCATTTTTCTCATCATGCCAGCTCAGGGCTTTATAGTCTGCCGTATCACTATCCAAAATAGTAATGCTATTGGTGTTCAAGTTGAAGAGCTGCACGCCATTACCCAGCTTTTCGTTCGCATCAATTTGCACGGCCAAATACGTTCCGGCATCATTAAACTGATAATCTGCCACATTCCCTACCAGCTGATTGGCGCCCGTATTCAGGTTTCGGATAATAATATCGGTGCCATCGGTTTTCACCTCTTCCGCTTTATACTTCTTCATCACTAAGTGATTTCCGGTTTCCGAAAACTCAAAATCCTGAATGGCTTTAAAGGTATCTACTTCGGCTGAGTTGAGGTTCATCAGCCCCAGATTATAATGCACCGGTTTTTTCTGCTTCTTTAATTTCCTTGCTTCATCCTCTGATACACCAATTCGAAAAGCGAACCATTTACTGTTTTCTGAAAATGACGGTTGAGATCCATACATAAACTTATGCTCTTCGCTGGAATTTACCTTAGTTAGCATCAGCCATCCATCACCTTCTACCAATGAAATTTGGTAGGCAAACCAGTTACCATCATCCGAAATTGAGGTAGCATACATTCGTTGCCATTGGGCATAATCAGCAGGGGTTAGTTTTTTCTGTTGGGCTTTTAGCGGGAGAGAAATAAGTAAGAGTAGTATAAGTATCCCGAAAGAAACATTCGATTTTTTCATCGCTGAAGTGAGTTTAGTTAATATGATTTGAATCTTATATAAGTAGAAGACGTGAACTTGGCATAAATGTCGAACAATATTCATTAAAAATTATAAAGAACCAATTTTTTACAATCATAGCTTTGAACGCTCTTCGGTTTCTTTATTTACCTATGTTACCGAGAATCTAATTTACCATGATTAATCCCTGATTTTTGGAATTTGATTGATGGAATTAGTTAATTGTCGGTATGAAAACAAATCTCGGCTATTATTAACGGATTACGAAAATACCACCTCGGTTGTACCGTCTGGAGTCTTCCGGAGTGGAAGGGTACGTTTTATACGGATAATGCAAAACCCGACCAGTTTTTATCTCAATATGCGTCCGTATTTAATACCGTTGAAGGAAATGCAACTTTTTATCAGATCCCTACTCCTGAAACCATTAAAAAATGGGACGAGCAAACACCCAAAGGATTTAAGTTCTGTTTTAAATTTCCGCGCGCTATTACGCATGATAGAAATCTGAATCAGGTAGAAAATGAAATCCTCAGCTTTGTGAAACTCTTTGAACCGATACGAGAAAAGACGGGGCCGTTTATGATTCAGCTTCCTGATAGCTTCAGCTCCTCCGATATTTATAAACTGGAATCCGTTCTTTCCATCCTTCCAAAAGCGTTCAGTTATTCGGTAGAAGTCCGTAACCCCGACTTTTTTGATCACGGAAAGCATGAGCGTAATTTTACCGCTCTTCTCAAAAGTTATGATATAGACCGAGTTATTTTTGATACCCGAAAGCTGCATTCGGTAAAAGCTACCGAATCTTCTATTGTGGAAGCCCAGAAGAAAAAACCCAAAGTACCCGTCCGGTTTGATGCCACCTCCTCCCGGCCAGTGCTACGATTTGTGGGGACGAATGACATCCTCAACAATGAACCTTATTTAAAGGAGTGGGCTATTGTGGTGGCTGAATGGATTGGAGATGGATTACATCCGTACGTATTTATTCATGCGCCAAACATAGTAGCTCAGCCGAAGCTTTGTCAGCATTTTCACAAGCTGTTGACGGAACTAATTGAACTACCACCACTGCCTGAATGGCCCATCAATAAGCAGAATAAACAACTTGGGTTGTTTTAGAATTACTCTGTTGAATCCTTGTTCACTTGTTGGGTTTTGATGTGAAATCAAACTAATCCTATAATCGGGCGAATCAAGATTTAGGTAGAAAAAAGTGTAAATCCATTTATTTGAGACTGCAAATTCCCAGTGCAGTTTTTACTGATTTATGTTCTGCTGAAAAAGGAGCTCAATAAGTCCTTATTCAAGACTTCCTATATACGCTGTGCTTTTAACAAATGGCAGCAAATCCGGTTCTTCCATCATTTCTGCTTCTTTTCCTTTTTCTGTTCTTATGATGGCTGAACGCTCTGCCTGTGTCATAATCTTAATGCCCAAATCAGGGTATGTTTTCTGCAGTTCTTTTACCGCCTCCTTTGTGGCAGCATACTTTAATCCCACCAAAACAAACTGGTACGAACTCCGATGATTCAGTTGTGTCAACATTTTATTTACTTTGTTATCATCGAGGGAATCTTTTTCAGCCAGCACTTTTAGCTCTTCATCTGAAATCCCTTCCGATTCACTCAAAACAAAATCCACCCATTTGTTTTCTTCAATATCTCTTACTTGTTCGGGGGTGGGATCGTTTTCAATAACCAATACAAATTGTTGAAGGTTGCTGCTCAGGATAGTAAATCCCAGTTTATCAAACGCCTGCTCCACAAAAGCCGGAGCAACCGTGTCGGCGAATGTAACCTGAATCTTTCCTTTTTCAATCTTGAATTCACCCCTTTCCAGTTTCTTGATATTGGTCTCATCAATATCCTGCGCTAAAATAGCAAAGGGTAATAGAGCTGCAATCATTAACAAGAATACCGGTGTAATGTATCTTGGTGTATTCATAATTTCTCTCTCATTTTTTGCTTTATATGTTTCATTTCCCACGGGTTCTCTATTTCGCTAACAGCTTAGCTTTCCAACTTGTGATGGCAATAGTAAGCATGCAGAGGATGATAAATACAAATCCCCCCGACAATTTAAAATTTTCTACCAGAAATCCCATTATTGGCTGCGATGCCATTCCGCCTAAAAAACCGATGGTTGCCACAGATGCGAGGGCTGCCGCTCCTTCCTTGCCGGCTGCACTAAATACCATGGGGAAGGTCAGTGCTACTCCCGCGCCGGCAGCCACAAAACCTATACATGCTAATAGTACATTAGATGAAACGATAGCTAATAGGATACCAAAAGCAGCCACCAAAGACCCAACCGATATCAGTTTTTGAGCACCAAAGCGTGGCTTGAGCCGATCGCCAATCCACCGCATACCCAACATGGTGCCCGCATACGCTACATAACCAATGGGCGCAAATCCCTGCGTGGCCCCCAGATAATCCGTGAAAAATAAGGCAACCCAGTTCGTAATTGAATCCTCGACAGAAGCCGCGAGAAAGCAAATTGCCCCAAGCCATATTAAAGCACCATGTGGAATTTTGAACATCGGTTTTGAAATGCTTTTATCGGGAACGTCATCCGGAAGATACTTGTAGATAATCGCCATTAGCAGAATCAACCCTAAAGTTACGCCCAAAAAGTGATACAAAGCAGAGATATGAAGGCTTCCCATTCCCGTGCCAAGGATGGCTCCCACAAAATTTCCTACCCCAAACCAAGAGTGAATAGTTGACATGTGTGATCGACCGGTAGCCATTTCAATTTTTGAACCCAGTGCATTGATTGCAATATTATATCCGCTGGCAGCCGCACCTGATATAAACAAAACTGCGGTTAATATCTCCCAGTTGGGAGAAAGCACCATCGGCATTAGGGCTGTAATGGTAATAAACCCAAACACCATCGCTGACTTTTTCGCACCAAATCGGTGGATTACTGCCACTACTGCGGGCATAATCACAATGGTGCCTATTCCTTTTCCCAGCAATACATAGCCTAAAGTGACGGGCGTTAGAAGTGCAATATCACGAATAGCGGGAATCCGAGTGGCCCAAGTGGCAAAGGTGACTCCCAAAATAAAAAATGCTGCACAGGTTGCAATAAGCTGCTGCTTTTGAGCGGCCTCCTGATATCGCTGATTATGTGGTAGAGATGCCGTGGTCATGTTTGGTTTCAAGCTTCAAAAATACTTTGATTCTTACAGACTTCATAAACAAGACTCCCATAATTTGATAAAATTATACTTGGTGAAGCACGATGCGAAAACCATTAGATAACAACAGCTGTGTTTAATAATGTTTAGATATTAGGGGCTACGCTGGAAGCCAAGATATTTACCAGATATAAAAAAAGCCTCCTGCACAATGCAAGAGGCCTTCTTTGAGGTATGAA
>JBDNFJ010000353.1:0-3878 GCA_041689895.1 Gracilimonas sp.
GCGGAAAAAGATACTACTCGCCAAATGATGTCCATCGCCGACCGATATGCTTTGGGCCGTTTTCCTTACGATCTTCGTAAACAAGCGCTCCATTTGCTGATGAAGTATGAACATAATGAGGATTACTGGAATCAAACGCTGCCATTATTAGCGGAGGATAGAGATCCACGCATTCGGTATCTGGCATTAGATGCAGTAAAATTTCTTTCACCCAAAACAACGGTGACGCTGCTAAAAGCAAGAAGTAAGGAAGAAATGGATCCTCGTGTGCTCAGTAAAGTTCAAGGAATTATAAACCAGACAAAAAAATAACCCTGATCTCGGCAACTACCGAACTCAGGGCTATATATAACAGGAGATTTGTCTAAGAATTTACTCGGCGTTTAAACCACGTCGTATAAGTAAATATTTTACATCAGGCTCACCTTCTCGGTATTGTCCATACAGCTTCATGGCATCTTGGCTACCGCCTTTTGAAAGTATGTAAGTTCGGAGTCGCTGGCCATTTTCAAGCTTAAGACCGCCATTTTCTTGCATGTAAGCAAAAGCATCGGCCGCGAGAATTTCACTCCAGATATACGCATAATAGTTGGCAGAATATCCACCGGAAAAGATATGTGCAAAGTACGGAGACTTATAACGTGGAGGCACTGCAGCCATGTCCAAACCATATTTTTTCAGCGACTTTTGCTCGAAAGCTTCCACATCGTCCGGAATTTCGTCGGGACCCAATAGGTGCCATTCCATATCAACCAAAGCAGCTGCAAGGTATTCTTGAGTATCAAAACCCTGATTGAAACCGCGAGCAGCAATCACTTTATCAAGGAGCTCCTGTGGAATGCGTTCTCCCGTTTTGTAGTGATACGCATAGTTTTCGATTACTTCGGGTTGAATAGCCCAGTCTTCCTCAAAGGTCGATGGAAACTCCACATAATCACGTGGTACCGAAGTTCCTGATTGTGACGGATATTTTACGTCCGAAAATAAACCATGAACCGCATGCCCCATTTCATGAAACATAGTGGTTACATTATCAAAACTGATTAATGCGGGCTCGCCTTCAGCGGGAGGAGTGATATTTAGAACATTCACTACTACCGGCTTTTTGTTCAATAATTCGGATTGACTTACAAAGGCATTCATCCAGGCACCACCGCGCTTGGAGTCACGCGTGAAATAATCCGCATAAAAGAGCCCTAACTGCGAACCATCTTTATCATATACGTTGAATACGCGCACATCAGGATGATAAACAGGTAGGTCGAAGCGTTCTTCGTAGGTGATGCCATACAATTTATTCATAGTGAAGAATACGCCGTCTTTAAGTACGCGGTCCAGCTCGAAATAGGGGCGAACCTGCGATTCATCATATTCATATTTATCCTGCCGAACTTTCTCTGCGTAATATTCCCAGTCCCAAGGTTTCAGTTCGTCATTCAGCCCATCCTTTTTCATCATTCGCTGAATTTCTTTGGCTTCTTCTTTGGTATTTTTAACTACGGCAGGGGCCAGGTCTTTCATCATAGATAAAGCTGCTTCAGGAGTATGGGCCGTTTGTGGATCCAGAGCATAAGCAGCATAGGAATTGTAGCCTAAAAGCTCGGCTCGTTCTGCACGCAAGGCAACCAATTTTTTAATTAAGGGACGATTATCAATTCCTCCATTTTCTCCAATGCCTCTGTAGGCTGAGGCTTTCCAAAGTTCTTCTCGGAGCTTCCGATTCTTTAAACTGCTAAGCATAGGAACACGCGTGGTATTTGCGATGGAAAGTAGATATTTGTCATCGTACCCACGTTCTTTAGCAGCTTCTTTGGTGGCGGCTATACGGGCTTCACTTAAGCCATCTAATTTTGCAGGATCATCAACAATCACAACGCGATTTTGAGTCATTTTTAGCAGGTTATCCTGGAATTGGTTAGCCGCACTGGATAGTTCCTGGTTGATTTCCTTCATACGCTCTTTTTGAGCAGGTGTTAATTGGGCTCCGGCACGTACAAAATCACGGTAATCGTCTTCCAGTAGCTTTAGGGAAGCCGGATCGAGATCAAGCTCTGGTCGCTTTTTGTACAGCGTTTCAACTCGGCTAAATAATTTTTTATTCAGCATAATAGCATCGCTATGCTGAGATAGCTTAGGAGCCATTTCAGTTTGAATCTCTTGCATTTGGTCGTTGGTGTTGGAAGAAGTCAGGTTATAGAACACAGATGAAGTCCGGCCTAATAATTCTCCAGATTTCTCCATTGCTACGATGGTATTTTCGAAAGTAGGGGCATCGGGATTGTTGGCAATAGTTGCGATTTCCTCAAGTTCTTCTTTCATGCCTTGTTCAAAAGCAGGACGATAATGCTCAATCTTAATGGCATCAAATTCAGGGGCTTCAAGAGGTAGTGAACTTGGTTTTAATAAAGGGTTTTGGTCACTCATAGTTTTTTGGCAAGAGGCTGTAAATAAACCGATCAATACAATCAATGCGGTTAATAACAGCGAAATTGGATTTAAATATTTCATAGCTCCTTTTACATTAAATGTAGGTTGGTTAAAAAGTAAGGGAATTACTGCTAACTTCGTATGAATTTCTTAGGCAGTCGAGTAGTTCTGATATTCTGTGTATTGGTACGTTTGTGCACATTTAGGGAGGCCATCCCTGCTGTATTTAGATTTACAGGTGGGTAAGTACTTGCTATAAGCTTACAGCTTTCGGGGTTCAGTTATCAGCCTTTTTCAATCTGGTTACTAAGGCCTGTTTTCGAACCAGAGATAAACACAAGCCAAGAGTCATCCCTGGGTAGGCAGGGATCTAAATAAATTGATACCCACGACATGTCAAGAACAATACAATCTTAGCTAAAAAAATAAAAAGGTTATATCAACAGAAACGCAAAGTACGTACAAATAGAAAAGGGCAAGAAATCCTGCCCTTTTCTATAACTGATAAACCATCTACTTAGCTTTGTTTAATCCACTTGGCCAGTTCTTTGAAACTTGGCTTTTTGCCGTACATCAAAATGCCAACCCGATATATTTTGGCAGCCAGCCACATGATTCCCAAAAAGGTAAGAATCAAAAGCACAACAGATAGTAAAATCTGCCAAAATGGGACTTGAGAGGCAGCAATCCGCGTAATCATATTAATAGGAGATGTTAGCGGGAACATGGATACAAATAGGGAGAGTCCGGAATCGGGGGCTTCCATTACTTTGGTATTCAAGAAGTATCCCACAAAAATGGGCAACCCAACGGGTAGCATAAATTGCTGAGAATCTTGCTCGGTTTCCACGGCGGCACCGATAGCGGCAAATACCGCACTGTAAATCAAAAAGCCAAGGAGGAAAAAGATGAGGAAATACACGAAAACCATAGGGTCAACCACCATTTTTTCCAGAGACGATGGGTCGAAGGAGGAGGTGGCAGCCTGAGCCGCTCCCTCCGGTAATCCGCTCATTTGAGCTTCCATAATCATTCCGGCCAGTGGCGCCGCGGCAATGGAAAGTCCGATATAGAAAGCGATCCATATTCCGAACTGGGTCATGGCCATGGCCAATACTCCAAACAGCTTTCCGAACATCAATTCTATAGGTTTCACTGATGAGGCAATCACTTCCAGCACTCGGTTTGTCTTTTCTTCAATTACGCTGCGCATGAGTAGCGACCCGTAAATAAAAATCCCCATAAATATCATCAACCCAAGAATAAAACCTAAAGCAGACGCGAAGAGGGTGTTATCTTCCGATTCTCCTTCCTCCGTCAGTTTTACGGCTTCCAGTCCTGTCCGAGTGTCAAAGATTTCGCGAACGGTATCCGAAACGTTTGCGCGAGATAGTTTTTCTTCACGAATCACATCCCTCAAATCGGATCGAATGGCTGAAATAAAACTAAGC
>JBDNFJ010000354.1:0-4910 GCA_041689895.1 Gracilimonas sp.
AGAAATAAAAGAAATAGAAATGAAATTTTAGAGTAAAACAACGGACTTTTCATTGGATTTAGTTATTAAAAAATTAAAGGCACTGCAAAACCGTTCATAGGATCAAGCTTACAACTTGAACAATATACTGGGTTTTTCAGTGCCTTTTAATACTCGGTTTTTTAGTTAATTCTTATCCCACCAAAGACGGCCATAAATGGAATTTTGGCCACTAAATTGACGATCAATTGCGTCTTCGTAATTCTGGGAGTTATTTAAAGCTTCATCAGGAGTGTAGCTTTGACGTAAAGGAACGGCATTGCCATTAGGCTGAACCAAGTTATTCGGGTAGCCTGTACGTCGCCATTCGCCCCAAGCCTGATAGCCATGCATGAACAAATGAATATAACGTTGGGTTGAAATTTGTTCGATAGCATTTGTGGGATTATACACAACATTAGGCTCCAGCAGGTAGGCCGTTGCTAAACTGGCATCTCCTGTCCATTGTTCAATGGATTTTTGAATGGCTAATGTGTAATTCGTTTGGGCATTCTCGTTTGTCCAGGTGCGTTTAGCTGCTTCGGCTTTGGCAAATAGTATTTCAGCATAGGTTACCAAATATACCGGAGCATCTTGTTCATAAATGGCCGTTCCTAATAAAGAATGATCACTTGCTCCTAAGCTATCTTCATCTGTTGAACCGAATGTAAGACCTTTATAGCCACCACCATTTCGGGCTTCTTGGCCAAAAATAGGAAGGCGTGGGTCGTCGTTAGCTTTCAGCAAATTAGTAAAACTGGCTGATAATGCCCACCACTCTCGAATTGGAGCTTGAGCAATTTGCCCGTACCAATAATTTTGGTTGTTAGCTTCTGCTAAATGCCTAAAAACAAAGCTGTCGTCATTAGAGGCAAATACCCCATCGGTTTCGGTTAGAGCAGCTTTGAATTCTTTTTCAGCTAAAGTGGCATCTCTTTCAGACAACCGCAATGCCATAAGCATACGTAATGAATTGCTGAATCTTTTCCATTTACTCATGTCACCATCGTACATGATGTCGTCTTCCAGCGTGCCGGATGCATCAATTTGAGCCCCTGCTTCTTTCAACAGTGCAAATAAGTCTTTGTAAATAGACTCTTGCGTGTCGTAAGCGGGAGTAAACTGGTCCGTGCCTTGCAGGGCTTCCGTAAAGGGAATGTCGCCCCAGCGGTCGGTAATGTTCCAGAAGTAGTAAGCAGTTAAAATTTTGGCTACTGCTTTCTGGTTTTCTGTAGTTGCGATATCCTGTGCCGTTTTTAAATTAATAAGCGGCCCTTGATACCATCCGTAAAAGCTGGTTCCACCTTCGGGATATAGCGAGGAGCTTACATACTGTGTTTCCGAAAGAAACTGAGCCATGTACTCACCGGTAGGTGAAGAACTAAGACCCGGTAACGACAACATAGCATTAGTAATTAGCTGCGGTGCTGTGGCAGCACTGGGTAGGTTTGGGTTTTCGTTTATATTATCGAAGTCAAGCATATCGCAACTGCTGAAAACAACAAGCGCGATAAGAGTTATAGGTATTAATAATTTTTTCATAAGTCTGCTTTCTAAAAGGTTAGTTTTACATTCAAGCCATACGAACGGACCGTATTTAACTGACCGGATTCGTACCATGTGATGTCCTGGCTGCCGGTGGAAAGCTCGGAAGGATCAAGTCCGGCAGGAGCTTTTTGCCAAATCATTAATGGGTTATTGGCAAAAAGGGCAACTTTCACATCCTTAACAGGAAGCTTTGAAAGGAGCCTTTTATCTAAAGAATAGCCCAATTTAACTTCACCGAGCTTGATGTAGGTAGCATCAATTACCCAATCTTCATATACCTCATCACCGATAAGGTCGAAGTAGTCGCTAGCATCAACGTATGCGGTAACTTCTTGGCCAGAGGTTTTAGAGATGCCATTAACTTTAACACCGCCTCCTTGGCTTACCGGTTCACGCACGTTATTGCCTTTATCGTTTAATGCAGCGGTTCTTTTATGAAGGCCGGTACGAGTTGCAAGCATCTCTGAACGGCTAAAGAATTGTCCACCAATTTGAAAGCTAATCATGGTAGAAAGGCTAAAGTTCTTATAGAAAAATAAGTTCTGGAAGCCCCCTGTAAAATCAGGAAGAACGGTACCAAAGTTATGCGTGGCATCCGTCCAAATAGGCATGTTGTCATCATCCAATAACTTTTTGCCCGTTGCTGGATCGCGCTCATAGGCTCTACCCACTAAGCTACCGTAGGTTTTACCTTCATACGAGTTCAGGTAACTTCGGGTTGAAGAATACACCGTATAATCGTGTTGGTATAGGTCAATATCGGGGTGTAATCTAACAACTTGGTTGGTATTTCGGCTTATGTTAAAGGTAGAATTCCATACAAAATCTTTTTGCTGAATAGGAGTTCCGTCTAAGCTAAGCTCGATACCGCTGTTTTCGATCAATCCTGCATTAATAATTGCTGAGCTATAGCCCGTTGTACCTGAGATGTTAAGAGGAATGATTTGATTCTCATTCCGCTGCAGGTAGTAGGTGAAGCTCATCCCAATACGCTCGAAAAAGCGGACATCAATTCCAGCCTCGTAAGAGGTTGAAAACGAAGGCTTAATTTCGGGATTGTTGATGTTATTAGGAACACTCAGTGTATTCATGCCGTCATAAACGGTTCCGATACTATAGACCGGTGTGGTTTGATAAGGACTTAAATCGGAGCCGGCTTGTGCATAACTTGCTCTCAACTTACCAAAAGTGAGTGCATCCATATCAAGCAGCTCGCTAAAAATGAAACTACCTGATACCGATGGATAAAGGTAGGTGTTTTCATTTTCCGGAAGTGTTGAAGACCTATCTGATCTCAAGCTAACATCAAGGAAATAGGTTTGATCAAATCCTAACGATACTAAACCATACGCACTTACAATTCTCTTATTCTGGAGATAGCTGTTTACACTTGGTCTATCCACCGATGCATCGATGTTAAAGTAGCCCGGGGAAGTTAATCCACCTACGGTAGCTTGCGATAAGTACGAATAATCACGGTCGTATATGTTGGTTCCTGCCGTAGCATCCAGGGAGATTTTCTCCCAAGATTTTTGATATTTAGCAGAAAGCTCATAGTTCATCTCTTTATTCTGATACTTTCCTACCGAATATCCGGGACGAGAAGTACCACCAAAATTGGATTTTCCAACAATCTCTTGCACATAAATATCACCACGAATATTAGCGCTAAGAACCAAATTGGGAAGGGCTTCAAAGTGAGCCCCAACATTACCAAATACGCGATCACGGCCGTCTTCAGCAGTATTCTCATACGCTTCAAAATATGGATTTGGCCAGTACAATGCAGAAAGGTTGGCTATTTCTCCGGTTGATGAGCTGGGAGAACGCATGTTCCAGTGCTTGACCGTGCCATCAGAATATTGATAATTTTTAAGACGCTTCATATCAAGATTCCGCTGGAACCACTGACGGAAGTATCGTGAACCATATTGAGAACCTTGTGGTGGACGGCGTGAATCGTTAGTAGCATAATTCACATTTGCAGAAAACCTCCACTGGTTGCTGGGTTTGATGTTAGCGCTAACGCCCAGATTGTTTCTGTTGAGATAGGTATTCGGGTACACACCGGTAATTTTAGTATCGTTAAAGCTGATACGGTAATTACCCATGCTGTTACCACCTGATACCGATACGCTATTGTCGGCTGTATAACCTGTCTCAAAGAAATTTTTAACATTATCTGGATGAGGATCAAAAGGAGTCAATTTCCCATAATCCGGGTCTTGAGGGTAGAAACTGAAATACTCACGAACTAAGGTGCCATCCATTCTGGGGCCCCAGCTTTCATCCAAATTTGTTTGCACATATTTTTGGCCGTTTGGCAATGTTCTCCAAGTTTGTGTACTTCCACCACCATACTTATTCTGATATTCGAGGAAGTTTCCGGATTGCTGGAACGACAGGTTAGAATTGATCTTAACCTCCACGTTGCCGGCGGTTCCTTTATTGGTGGTAATCATAATAACGCCGTATTGGCCACGAATACCATACAATGAAGATGCAGCAGGCCCCTTTAGTACGTTAATAGATTGTATATCATCGGAATTAATATCCTGAGCAAGGTTACCATAATCGGCCCCGGCGCTACCTGCAAAGTTGGCGTTTGAAATAGGTGTTCCATCTATTACAACCAGCGGCTGGCCTTCCCCATTAATGGAGTTTACTCCACGAATTTTGATAGATTTTGTACCTCCCATGCTGGCACCTGATGAGCCTGAAACCTGAACACCGGCAATTTTCCCTGCTAAAGAGCCAATGACGTTGTTCTCGTCAGAGTAGGTTAAATTATCGCCGGTAATTTCTTGAGTGGCATAACCTATAGAACGTTGAGAGCGATTAATACCCAAAGCAGTGACCACAAAGTCCTCGCTTAGCGATTCCATATCCATCTCAACATCAATCTGTGTTCTACTATTGATAGGTATTTCAAGCTGCTTATATCCTACAAAAGAAAAAATCAGTGTATCTTGCAACGTAGGTACATCGAGTTCAAAATAGCCTTCTGCGTTTGTGGAAGTACCAATATTAGCGCCTTTAACACGAATATTCACCCCTGGCATAGGTTCGCCGGACTGAGCATCGGTAACGCTTCCAGAAAGTGCTTCTGAAAATGATAGCCAATCATTGGTATTTGAGACTTCTTCCGGCGTTTTTACGGCCAAGGTATTATTAACCTGTCGGAAACCTAATCCCGTTTGTTTAGATATTTCAAACAATATCTTTTCAACGGAGGAAGTTGTTTGGTGAAGGGTAATTCGTTTATCATTTGTCTCTACAAATGATTTTTCATATAGGAATTTAAAATCCGTTTTTTGTTCTATTTGATGGAAAGCTTCTTGTAA
>JBDNFJ010000355.1:0-2480 GCA_041689895.1 Gracilimonas sp.
TCTCGATAAAATCGGGTGAAAAGATAATCTAAAAGCATATTTCATAATGCCCATTATAAAACAAGCCGTAAAACGCGTTCGCCAGGCTGAAAAAAGTAGAAACCATAATCGTAACCGGCGTTCTAAAATGAGAACGTTAATCAAGAAGGTTTACGAGATTGATGACAAAGCCAAAGCAGAAGAAGCACTCAAAGAAGCTGCTTCTTACCTTGACCGCATGAGCGTTAAAGGAATCGTTCATAAAAATAACGCTGCTCGCAAAAAAGCACAGTTAACTAAATACGTTAACAACCTATAAAGTAAAAACGAATGGCCAGCTCAGATCCGAAAGCACTACTCGTAATTTTAGATGGTTTCGGGTTGGCTAAAGATCCAACCGTCAGCGCAGTAGATAAAGCAGACAAGCCTTTCATAGATTCGCTTTTCCAGTCTTGTCCAAATAGCAAACTTACGGCCAGCGGAGAAAATGTAGGGCTCCCCCACGGCCAGTTTGGTAATTCCGAAGTTGGTCACCTAAATATTGGTGCAGGAAGAATTGTTAGGCAAGAACTTTCGCGCATTAATAAAGCTATTGAAGACCGCTCTCTATTTGAGAATAAAGAGCTGTTGGATGCCGTCCAAAAAGCCAAGCCGAAGAATAAAATCCACATAATGGGATTATTTTCGGACGGTGGCGTTCATAGCCATACCCAACATTTGTTCGCTCTTCTTGAGTTGTGTAAAGCTCACGATATCGAGCATGTTTATGTTCATGCCTTTACCGACGGGCGCGATACTTCCCCAAATGGCGGAATAGAATACGCCAAAGAATTTGAAGCAAAAGCACAAGAAGTCGGTGTTGGAACGCTCGCCTCTATTGTAGGTCGGTATTACGCAATGGATCGCGATAACCGTTGGGAGCGTATCAAACTCGCCTACGATCTTTTAGTAAATGGTGAAGGGCAAAAATTTAGCCACGCCACAGAAGCACTGCAAGCTTCTTATGATGCAGGAGTTACGGATGAATTCGTTAAACCCATCCTGCTCGACGATTCTGCTGACTCGCGAATTGAGAAAGGCGATACCGTGATTTTCTATAACATTCGCGGTGACCGAGCGCGCCAGATATCACGTGCCCTCAACGAAAAGGGATTTGACAAATTTGATGTAAAAAACCTTGAGCTTCATTACACCACTTTTACCGCCTACGATGAAACCTTTGAGTTTGCTCACGTAGCCTATCCCCCACAAAAATTGGTAAATACCATTGGCGAATGGGTGAGCAAACAAGGTGCTAAACAGTTCAGAATTGCAGAAACGGAGAAATACCCGCATGTAACGTATTTCTTTAATGGTGGAGTAGAAACACCCAATGAAGGGGAAGACCGTAATGTAATCCCAAGCCCGAAAGTGGCCACTTACGACCTTCAACCCGAAATGAGTGCCGAGAAAGTTGCAGACACGCTTACGGAGAAATTGGCTACTGAAGAATATCGTTTTGTGGTGCTAAATTTTGCCAATCCAGATATGGTTGGGCACACGGGCGTAATGGAAGCAGCTATTAAGGCGGTCGAAACCATTGATAAGCAGCTCAAGAGAGTTATAGAAACAGCAAACGAACACGGATATCGCTCGCTCATTATCGCGGATCACGGCAATGCAGATTGCATGATTAAAGAAGACGGGAGCCCGCATACAGCGCATACCACGGCGTTGGTTCCGGCTATTATTGTGAATTATCTGGAAGAAATCATCTTACATGATGGAATACTCGCCGACGTATCTCCTACGCTCCTAAAGCTTATGGGAATTGAGCAGCCGGCTGAGATGACCGGTACCCCGTTATTTTAGTGAAAGTGTGGCTTATTGGGATTTATTTAATCTGAAAGGCACTGTTTTTCAATATTAGCCACTATAATAATTTGTTACTTGCCCAAGCGCAGGAACTGGCGGGAAAGGTGGGAACGTCGGCTCCTATTATTGGCCGCTACGAACGGGGAGAGATGACCCCTTCGGTAGATGTGGGCAAAATATTGCCAATGCCTTGTCCTTGTTCCGTGGGCTCCGCTCCGGAGCGTCTACGCGGAGGCTCCGCCTCCAACTATACTAAATTCCGGCATTATTTGCTATCTACTCCCCATAACGCCGAACCAGAATAATCCCATCCTGCCCATTATAGTTTCGCGCTAAAATATACCGCCAATCTCCGGCGGTATCTACAAAACCAGCCTTCACCGGATTAAAATGGATGTAATTTACCTTCTGCTCTATCATCTCCTCCGTAAACAACTGTTTCGGATGTACTCCTTCCTGCCATAACTGATGCTCACTGTCCCGGTGATACGCTCGCCTTCCTTTCTTTAACCGCCACAAAAGTTGTTTGTGTTTGTGTTCTCTTAAATGATCAATAATGCTTCGGGCTGTAAAGGATTTAAACCGGGCTAACATATCAGGTAGCTGTTCGTGTTCGGCGATCAGATGAATATGGTTTGGCATGATAA
>JBDNFJ010000356.1:0-21408 GCA_041689895.1 Gracilimonas sp.
CGAGCGTTTGATATGCTTACAGAAATTGGAACTACGTTAAATCCTATTGGCTCTGGCAATATTAGTAAAGGTGGCGGCGGAGCTGATATTGGACCATTGATGAGAGATGGCGTTCCCGGAATGGGATTGCAAGTGGATGGCACCCGCTACTTCTGGTATCACCATTCTGACGCCGATACCATCGATAAATTAGATAAGGATGAATTCAACAAATGTATAGCAACCATGGCCGTATTTGCTTATGAAGTGGCCGACATGCAAGAAACATTACCAAGATAAATCCGGTTATTTCAACATTGAATGCATACTGGCTTTATGAGATGTATTCTTGTTCAATATTTACAAAGTGGGACAGCCGAATGGTTGTGCCTCTTTTTTTATTGATGTTCTTCCAAAAAAACTTTCTCAAGCTGTTCGCTGGCTTTAATCGACTTCTTCAACCATTCCAGCTTAAGCTCTTCCAATTTATCTTCATCTAACTGCCAATCGATATTTGAAGCTCGCAGCCTCCGCGTTATGTTATAGAGGCAAACTGCGGCACTTACCGAAATATTGAAGCTTTCGCTAAATCCGGCCATCGGTATTTTAACGAACCCATCAGCTAATTCCTTGGCTCGTTCGCTGATGCCGTTCAGCTCGGTGCCAAAAACAAGCGCTATCTTTTGTGTTATAGGCAGATCGTTTAGATTGGTGTCGTTCTTATGTGGAGTGGTTGCAATCACTCGGTAGCCTTGTTCTTTCAGGACTTTAAAACATTGCTCCGTATTATTTTTTTGAAGATAGTTATGCCGATGTAAAGTCAGCCACCGGTCGGCCCCTGCTGCAACCTGGCTGGAAGCATCAAACGTATTGGAATGCTCGATGATGTGAACATCCTGAATTCCAAATCCATCACAGCTACGTAAAACCGCACTGGCATTATGTGGTTGGTAGATGTCTTCAACCACCACTGCAATATGTCGGGTACGCTGTTGCGCAATCTCTCCAATCTTTTCCCATCTTGCTTCGGTGGCAAAATCACGTAGATACTTAGTTAGAGATAATCTTGTTGCTTTATCCATAGGCTTGGCATAAAAAAGTCTCACAAGTAGGATACCGGTGAGACTTTAAAGAACAGGGTAATAAGTTAAAATCTATTCGCAGCGGAATACAAATCCTTTTTTGCGAATCGTTTCAATGTAGTCAGTTTCTGAATACTCACGAATTTTCTTCCGCAAATAACTGATATATACATTAATGTAATTTGTTTGAGTGTCAAAATGAATATCCCACACCTTTTCAGCCAACTCTTCCTGCGTAATTACTCTATTTCGATTCTTTAAAAAGTACACTAACAGGTTAAATTCGTTATTTGTAAGCTGGATTTTATCATTGTTAACAGAAAATTCCCGCTTCAACAAATCTACTCTTAGCTCTTTGCACGAGAGCTGCTGGTCGCCACCAGCTTCGGCTCTGCGTTGAATGGCGTCCATCCTCGCAATAAGCTCTTCCGTATTGAAGGGTTTGGTGAGATAGTCATCCGCGCCTACCTTAAAGCATTTCACCTTCACATCCGTTTCCTGCTCACCTGACAGTATCAAAACTGGAGTGGTTATATTTTTATCTCTGATATTTTTACAAACTTCATAGCCATCACCATCGGGCAAGCCAAGATCTAATATAATCATGTCATAATCATTTTCGATGGCATTAGCTTCACCTTCCATCGCAGTATCTGCGGTAGATACTGAATTTCCATTGTGCTCAAGTACGGCTTTAACCAAAGTACGAACAGATGGATCGTCTTCTATAACAAGTATATTCATTTCCTTTTTGGCGATGATTTTTGGATAGCTTAATGATTTATTATCTGTTTTACAATAGTGGTATTAAAATAACTTAACAAACATTAGAATCAAAAGTACAACAAAAAATCAGCTTTCTTCCTCGTATCCTCTATTTTTTAACCAACTTTTCACTTCCTTAAAAAACACTTTTTTTAGAGAATGATCCGCATCCAAAAGCTTAAATGTAGCATCATAACCTTCATCTTTCAGTAGATTTACACTTTCTTTTTGGGGTTCAGGATATACGCTGGTGTCCTCTTTACCATGGAGTGCAAGCACGCTTACATGTTTCGCTAATTCGAGTTTATCTTTGAAAGCTTCTGTTTTAATCCGCCCCCCTACTACAATCAATTCATTTACATGCTTCCATCGCGAAAGTGCAAAGTATCCTCCAAGATATCCTCCCATAGAATATCCAAATACGCAAAGCCGGCTGATATCAATCACATCCACCAGCCCATCAATTATTCCTTGGATAAATTCGGAAGCTACTTCCATTGATTTAATAAATTGTCCTTGATTTCCATCATATAAATACCAAGCTCGCCCCCATTGCGATACCTTTACTTTGCGGGAGGTATTATAAATGGGATACGGCGCTTGAATGAATAAATGTTGAGCTCTGAGATCCAACATTGATTCTGCTTTTTTCTCAAAATAAGCGATGTTTTGATTGTACCCATGCAGATAAACAATGAGCGGTTTCTTCCCCTTAGCACCGGTCTCAATCAGTTTATACGGCACCTCAACTTTGAAGGATGTTTTGCCTGAAATCAATACCTCCCTTTTAGCCTTCATTAATTTGTATCCAATAATTTATCCAGCGATTGCTGATTTCCCATAATGATTAGTCGATCGGTTTTTCGGATCATGGTCATGGGATCTAACACTCCTAATACTTCATAAAATAAATCCTCGTCTGCGGCGTACAAACCTTCGGTATCTTCTTTTTTATGCTGGCGTTTAATCGTGATAAGGCCCATGTCATATCGCCCTCTGATTTTAAGTTCTTTCAGCGTATAACCCACCATTCCTTTGGGAGCATCAATTTCAAAAATTCCAATATCTTCACTTAACTTGAAAAAGTCGCTAATGGAGGTGCTTAGCAAAGAAGTAGCCATCCGTATTCCTTCATCTTTTTCGGGATGAATGACCTCTTTAATTCCAATTTTATTCAGAATAGTTTCTTGCGTATCGTTTGAGGCTCGGGAAATCACCCGTTTAACCTTCGCTTTCAACAATTCCATGCTAATAAGTACTACGGGTTCAAATTCTTCCCCGATGGCCACAATCACCACATTAGCGTTGGTAGCACCATGTTCTTTAAGTAGCACAGGGTCGGTGGCATCAAACTGAACAGCATGCGATACATATTGCTTTATTTCTTGAATGTTCTCGTAATTATTATCGATAGCCAACACGTAGGCTCCCTTTTCTGCAAGAGATTTGGCTACAGAAAACCCAAACTCTCCCAGCCCGATTACACAAAATTGATTTTCATTTGTTGCCATAATAAATCCTGAATTAAGCTACAATTACACTTTCTGATGGATAGGTATATTTGGTAGAGCGTTTGCGTTTTGCAAAAGCCAATGCAAGTGTAACAATTCCTACCCTTCCAATAAACATAGAAATTATAAGAATGATTTTACCTGCTCCACTTAGCGAAGATGTAATGCCTCTCGACAGCCCCACCGTGGCAAATGCCGAAAACTCTTCAAATATAAGATCAATAAATGGTAGGTCTTCGGTGATAGTTAACATCAAGGTGAATACAAATAGACATGCAGCCGCAAGGGTAAATACAGTGAGCGCCGTCAACACCGTCTCTCTGGAGATAGTGCGTTTAGCAAATTCGACTTTCTTTTTGCCGATAATAGTGCTCCATGCCGATAGAATGAGCACCGCAACAGTCGTAGTTTTGAGACCACCTGCCGTAGAGGCTGGTGAAGCTCCTATAATCATAAGCGGGAGAAAAACGAGTACAGTGCTAACATCCAAAGCTCCAATATCTACCGAATTAAAGCCGGCAGTTCGCGTGGTGATGCTTTGAAACATGGACACCAGTATTTTGTCTGAAAGACCCATACCTGTAAGTACTCCATCCCATTCGAGCGTTATAAAGCCTATGGTTCCAAAAAGAATCAAAATCACCGTAGATATCAATACCAATCGGGTATGCACCGAAAACTGCCAGTTACGGATTTTCCGATCCGGATTTCCTTTCAATAGCTCCCAAAGCGTGGTGAATCCCAACCCTCCGGTTACAATGAGAACCATAGTGGTAATATTCACCCCATAATTAAAAGCATTGGCTTTATCAGCCAGACTATTCGTAAACACAGAAAATCCGGCATTACAAAATGCGGAGATAGCGTGGAACACGGAAAAGAATATCTGGGTGCCCGTATCATCAAAAGCACCTTGCCAACTCAGATAATAGCCGATAGCACCCATGGCTTCAATAAAAAGGGTGATTCCAACAATGCGTTTAATGGTATTAAATGTTTCGCTGGTACGAGTTTCACCAATAGAATCTTTGAGCATGGTCATTTGTCCCACCCCTAAACCTGAACTCACATACAAAGCAAAAAGGGTGGCAATAGTTAATATCCCCAATCCCCCAATCTGGATTAAGATGAGCACTACCGTTTGCCCAAATAAAGTGAGATAAGTAGCGGTATCTACCACAATAAGACCAGTAACGCATACCGCACTGGTTGCTGTAAAGAAGGCATTTATGGCACTCAATCCTTCATTATTTACCGTGGCGCTGGGTGTCATCAATAATAAAGCACCCACAATAATTACTCCTAAAAAGCTCCCAGCCACTACTTGTGTGGGTTTCCTCCTTAAGGAAAGTAAAATAGGTGCCGCACGCGTAAATTTAATGACTACAAAGAGGATCAAATAAAGCTCGGTCACTAATATTAGATTGGGTAAAAATTCCTGAATTCCAAAAACCGACTCTATATAATGGATGAAATCAGCCCTCCCGATGGCAACAGAAATGCCAAATAAAGCCAGTAATAAGAACAATATGGATTCGAAAAGCCGATTACGAATAAGCTGAATTCTTTTTGAAGTCAAAAAGAGCCGCGCGAGGTAGGAAATCAAAAAACCGATGACGACAGCAAACTCAAGGTAATAATTCCAGAATTGATACCGCTCAGATAGACTAAATCCTTCGGATGCAATGATACTTGCAACGGCTAAAACTACCAGCAAAAGATTGAAATAACGCAAATAAGGCTTAGCAACCTCATTTAAATCATATAACTCAACTTCTACATCCTGGAATTTATTTCGGAAGTTTTTCCTAAATTTTTTCAGTGAAACTAACAGTAAGATGTAAAATCGTTTCCAGGGCTTGGGTAGCAGCATGAAGGCAAATATATAGATTTATCCTGTTTTTCTTTAAAGCTTTTTATGATTGTTTTTGATGTAAAATGCAGATTATTCACGGGAGTGAAACGAATTTCCATTCCAAGCTATATTGTTGGAAGATCGAGTTTCGGATTTGGTTTACATGGAGGCCTTCCTAATCAGGTTGAATATACCTGAGTGAAAAGTCCTCTTTTTTTCCCGAGATCGCCTACTTGATATGAAATATTTGCTACCCCATACGTTTTGGACCACTATGATTTGGACCTATATTCAAGCCGAATTTCGAGTAATACTTTTTTTATAACCGGAATTACAAGAAATGAGCTACGTGCTATGGAGCCATTGCTCGATAAAATGATCTCACCAACAGCTAACACATTAAATCTTTAGTTGAGCAATACATGAAATTCATGAATACTTTTTCTACCTGGTTTTTGGGAATAATCTTCACCCTGCTCCCCTGCTTTTTGTTTGCTCAAAGTGCCGATTTTATCTGGAATCCGGAGTTGGCCTATTCTTGGAAGAATTCTAATCGGCTTGCCTTTAGCACCAAATTGGCAATGTTTAATTCAATCCCTGATTTCGACAATAATGCAGCTATTACCTACATAGAGCCACAGTTTACATTATCTTATAGATTGGCTAATCAAACAAAAATAGGCGGTGGTTATTTATATCGGCTCAGCACTCCCCTTTTAGATGGCTATCAATATGAGCACCGTTTTTTAGAACAATTTGGTTTTACTTCCCTTTTGGGACCCTATCATATGGCCCATCGAATCCGTTTAGAGCAACGCATTCAATCCAGTTCATACCAAAACAGACTTCGTTATCGAATACAGATCAAATTTCCATTCAACAAGCAGAAATCAGATAGCGGGGAAAGATATCTATCGGTTAAGGAGGAAGTGATGACCGCTTTTAACAAACACGCAGCAGATGCTGAAAATCGAATATCTACAAGCTTAGGCTGGTTGCTGAAAAATCATCAAAAGTTTGAGCTGGGCATTCAGTATCGAGCCATGGATATCGCAAGCGGAGGGCCCATTCACCATCTCCCTTTATTAAATACGAGTTATCATTTTAGTCGTTAAACTATTTTATGAATCTACTTCAATCCTCTTCTTCATAGAAAAACTCAATCATATTTCCATCCGGATCTGCAACAAATAAGAACCGTCCTCTTTTACGATTGGCTGGGCCGCTCATAATCGTTACTTCTTTTTCCCGGAAATATTTAGCCAACTCATCCACTTGCTTGGGCTTATCTACGTAAAAGCCAAAATGGTCTACACGGAAATCGCGAGAGGTTGGATCATAACTGGTCTCAGCTTCCACAACAACCAATGTATCTTTCTCCCCAATTTTATATACGGCCATGCTTTGTCCCATAGTACGCACCAGCTCAAGGTCAAGAATATCGCCATAAAACTCTTTGGAGGCATCAATACGGTTTACACGAATGGTAATGTGGTTAAGCCCGGATGGTTTGAAATTCATAGTTTTTTGTATGATTTGAGTTTGATAATACGGTTTCAAACATACGATGCTTGGCAGTAATTACAAATAGGTATAATTGCAGTTTAACGGTTTATGTGTGGGGTATTTGAAATTTTTCGGTGTACGAATAATCAGATCCCTGCCTGTGCGCAGAGATCATTTTTTGGTGAGATGTAGTTGGTAGTTACACAGCAAGCACCATCTTAGATGTACAATTTCTCTATTCACACCATTTTCAACCTCTTCTGTCTTCTCCTTGGTAAGGAGAAGGTCGCGTTGTTCTGCGGCAGAAGTAATCATTCATTTAATATCCAGATGCAGGAACGCTAATTTACCAGATTTGAAGACTTCTCAACACGTACACTAACTGCGCAGGCGAGAATCTAAAAAAACGAAAAAACATTGTGCTTCCAATTCTTGGTTTGGATTTTTTTCTATGTAGTTTGATATTCATGCCTTAAATAATCAGGAAAATCGTGTCCACTCTTTATATAGTTGCAACGCCTATCGGAAACCTTCAGGATCTCTCGCCTCGTGCGGTAGAGGTGCTCCAATCTGTTGATTATATTGCTTGTGAAGACACTCGTACTTCGGGCCATTTGCTTCAGCATTTTCAAATTAACAAGCCAAAATTCTCCTTCCATCAGCATAACGAACATCGGAAGGTTGCTCACATGATGAATATTCTGGATGCCAATCAAAACATAGCTTTAATTAGTGATGCGGGAATGCCGGGTATTTCTGACCCCGGTTTTTTAGCCATTCGTGCGGCTCAACAAGCGGGACATATCATAACCGTGATTCCCGGGCCGGATGCCGCTACTACCGCCATTGTGGCAAGTGGACTCCCCTGCGACCGTTATGTATTTGAAGGATTTCTGCCTCACAAAAAAGGTCGTCAAAAAAGATTAGGCCAGCTCTCGCAGGAGGAACGAACCATTATCATTTATGAAAGTCCAAATCGCCTGTTGAAATTATTAGGAGAGCTGGAAAAACATTTTGAACCCGAGCGATTAGCTGCCGTTGCTCGCGAGCTTACCAAGAAATTTGAAGAAGTGGTACGTGGCACAATATCTACCTTAAAAACAGAGTTTGAGAACAGGGAATCTATTAAAGGAGAAATTGTGGTTATTATTTCAGGAAAAGGATATTCAGAATGAAAAGTTGGTTGCAAAATAAATGGGTCTTATCAATAACAGCAGGTATTTTATTAGGATTGAGCTTCCCTCCTGTTAATCTCTCCTTTTTGAGCTTCCCTGCCTTTATTCTTCTTTTTTATCTTTCTGAAAAATGTGATTCCTACAAGCAGCTCGCCTACTATAGTTACGCCGGTTTTGTAGTGTGGAATTTGATAGGAACCTACTGGCTGATGATGGCAAGTTTGGGCGCCGGAATTGCCGCTATTTTAGCTAATAGCGTGCTTATGACAATCCCACTCTGTCTGGGAAAATTCTTTTCAAACAAAAGTAAGTCTCCCTATCTCACGGCCCTATTGCAGGCTTCTGCGTGGGTTGGATATGAATATCTTCACCATCATTGGGATTTATCCTGGACCTGGCTTGCCCTTGGTAACGGTTGGTCCAACTGGATTGGCATCATTCAGTACATTTCTATTACGGGTTTTTTGGGGATTTCATTTTGGGTAGTCCTTAGCTCAGCGCTCGCGTATCAGGCCATTCAACATAAAGACCGAGCACTTTACTACACCACTTTAGTCGTATTTCTGGCTTTCCCGATAACCTCTTTCTTCATGTTCCAAAGAGTGCCGGAACCGGATACAGATGAAGGATTTGAAGTAGCCGTCATTCAGCCAAATCATGATTCCTATCAGCCGTTGGGCGGTATGAAGAACATTCATGAAGTGATGGACAGTTTGTTTTCAATCACCGAAAAAACGATTACCGAAAAAACGGAACTGGTTATTTGGCCCGAAAATGCCATTGATGACTACATCACCCTTCAATCACATATTGCCCAACGGGTTGCCGACTCTGCCCGCGCTTGGAATACTGATTTTATAGTAGGCACGGGATTCATTAAAACATACCCTAAAGATACACACGAAGTTTTTCGCGGATATTATGGAAAGAAGCCCTATAACGTATTTAATGCCACTATGTATGTAAATGCCCAAGGCCAGCGGTCGATTTATGAAAAGGCAAATTTGGTGCCAATTGTTGAACGCATTCCCTTTTTAAACACGCTGACTGCACTGGATGTTTTTGATTGGGTTGATTGGGGAAAACTGTCAGGCTTTGGGAAAGGAACCACCTTTGATATGCTTGCAACTTCCGATTTCAAAACTCCGGGTTTGATTTGTTACGATTCGGTTTACCCTTCCTGGATTAGAGGTTTTGTGCAGCGAAATGCGACTTTTCTTACCATTATTACCAACGATGGCTGGTGGGGAGATACAAGCGGTCATAGGCAACATTTTGCGTACGCCCGGCTTCGTGCTATCGAGTTTAGGCGCTGGATTGCACGAAGCGCAAATAATGGAATTTCAGGAATTATAGCACCTAACGGAAGTGTAAAACACGAAACTAACTTCTGGGAACGCACCGGGTTTACTGCCCGCATTCAAAATAATACCCAACAAACTTTTTATACCCGCTTTGGCGACTGGCTTCCTCAGCTTTGCCTTGTATTTGTAGCCGTCGGGTGGATGTTTTTCCTGATCCAAAAGAAGCTAAAGAAGAGCTAAGCCCTATCGAGACTGAATTGCTATCCTAAAGTTGAAGCGAATATCGTGATTGGTGCGTGGCGGGATAACCGAGGAGGTTGGATTTACCTTCGTGAAGGTATATTCAAAGTTAGAACTCACCGTTTGAGAAAAGCGATACCCAATAACTAACGAGGCATTAATACGTTTCTGGCCCGTTATAGGCGGCTGAGTATAATCATATTGCCCAACTTTGGGTAATAGATTCGGATCTTTCAACACTTGGTCTATATCCTGGTTTAAGTAGAATTTTTGTTCCTGATCATCCGCAAAACCGCCATTCAGCGTTACATCAATATTGTTTTTTATTTTTGGAAAGAACGGAATGGTTACTTTTTTGAACGTATAATTAATGGAAGCCGTCAACCCTTGCGACAAACGCTCGGTCACCGTTCGACTCGATAATGCCAAGCTGCTGGTCTTACTTCGATCGAAGCCCAACTGAGTGCGCAAATCTGATTTCCAGGTTATATTCAGCTGTAAAAGAGGGGAAAAACGCTGCTCAACATTAATCGAATTGGGTTCATACTCACCTTTATTATCCAGCACGGTGAAAGAACCAATTTGCTGCTCTTGTAAGCCAGTAAGTATGTTTAAATTCCATCCTAAGCGATAGGTACCCGAGTAACTATGTGTAAGTGTTGCACGGTTCATCATGTTGCCAACAATGGGAATAAATTCCTCTACTCCCGACCATGTGACTCTCCAGTTTGGTTTTGGAACCGGCGTATATCCTTTATCTCCAATAGCCCCAGTTCCATCACCGAGATAAGCTTTACGGAAGTCTTCTTCCAGCGTATTTCTGTTGAGTACAATGCGGCCATCTCCGTTTCCGTTTTCATCGCTAATTACACTGGTTCCATCCAAATCATCAAAGGCGGTTTGGAGCTGGCGTTCATACAAATCACCATATCCCTTTCCAAAAGCCCAAACCGATGAACTTATATTGCCACTGGATGAAATAGTTGAACCAAATTCCCCATTCGAAGTTAATGAAATGTTATCCGTTCGGCGTTCATCCCATTTGGTATTCCAGCTAAGATCTACCGAAAAATTCTTAAACAGGTTTAATTTAGTTCCAACCGTCAGGTTATCCGAGTAGTTATTGTTTTTCGGTAAGGTGATGGTTCTCCCCGAAGAGCCTTCCTGAATTAATTGTGAGCGTGGTAGTTCATCTCGCAAACCAATACGGTACCCAAAAGGTGGAGAAAAATGCCCTGCCCCTTGTTCACCAAAAGCATAATACAGCTGAGATTCTCCGTTATATCCCGCCTGATTAGATGTTTTGGTATTATTGTAGGCAACATCAATACTCTGCATGCTGAAAATAGCCAGCACCGCTTTTCGCCCTATATAACCGAGGTCTTTAAATAGGTCAGGTTCCCGTTTCTCACCATCTTTTTCCTTTTGAATTTTAGCCTTCTTACGCGCTTGGGCTTCTTTTTTGTCTGCATCGTCCAAATCCTTATACAAGGGAATTCGATCAAGGAGGTTTCCAATTCCCAGCTTCACATTATGATCTAACCTAAACGTGTTAGAGACACCGGCTCCCAAATCAGAGCCTCGTGGGCTGTTGGTCCAACCATATCCCCCGCTATATGAAGCCGTGTAAGTGAGCCAATCTAACGCTTTTATTTTGTTAAACTGTGGCCGCCAGCTTGCCGTATATGTTTCATCATATTTGGACCGGCGTGCAGCCAGAGAATCGGTAATAATTTTATTCAGTACCTCAAAGCTGGGAGTAATCGAATAAGAAGAGCTGTCGGCCGTCAATCCAGTTTTATTATCACGCTCGTGCCCAGCGCTGGAGAGATCGTAATTGGTATTGGTTCGAAATGAAATGGGAATGCTTGGAGTCAGATTATAGCTAAATCCAAAAGATGAGCGCTCATTAAAGGTGTGGCTTTGTTGCAAAGGCTGAATTTCTTGTTCTCCATTCTCATCAAGTTGCAGACTTCTACGCTTTTCGGTGTACGAGCGATTCAAATTTGCTGATGCATTAATGGAAGACGGCATATACCCTAATCGAAGGCCCGAAAGGATATTCGCTATCGGAATATCTTCGGTAAAGCCAAACGGGCGCACCAATTTCACATTATTAAACGAAAGGCTGTATTGAATAGAAGAAGTATAATTCCAATCATTTTGGAACTGAATTTCCGGATTTTTTACTTTCCCTTCGTTATACACGTAGCTCAGCTTTGTCTTATCCAGCGTGTATTCCGCTAACTTACTCTTTGAATTCTTTTTAGAGATATTGGACACATTCACCGAAAAATTCTCCCGAACCGTTTCAATCTCATTGATACGCTGATCTATTTGTTGATCTTTTTCAGCTTCCGTCAATTCATCATTGGCCTTAGTTGCATTAATGAAATCATCCAGCCTTATATCACCCTGATTCGGCAAAAACTTAGGGGTTGATACATTTCGACGAGTAGAAACCGTTACCGGAAAGTTCCACCCATAACGATCTGGAATCAGTTTGTGGAGATTAACCGTTGAGCTTAAATCATATCCAATTTGATCGGAAACGCTCCGAGTGCCCAACCTCGAATCAAGTAATCCAAAGCCGGTGGTGGTTCGGCTGAAGTTTGTGTTTACCGTAGCAAAATCGGCCAATTTAAAACTTGCGCGCGCATTTGCCTTCCATCCTTTCTCATTATCAAAGCCGGAAACACGCATTTCATTTAGCCAGAATTCAGCATTCAAACTTGGGCTTCCCGGTGAATTTATGTCGGTAGGATCATAGGGATTGCGAATACCCATGCCTATTTCTGAAACCCGATCTAAAGAGGGATTCCCTTTAATCGTAATTACGGCACCATTTACTCCTTTATCATTTAAAGGGCCAAGTTCTAATTCAAAACGTTTTGACGGGTCAGCTGAACTCTGCTGGTCGCGCAGCTGCTTCAGCTCGTTGAATGCCGAAAGCACCACATTCATACTATTTTCATCATATAACCAAACGTTCTCGGCATCCGCTGATAAATCTCCACTGCCATCCGGATTGTATGCCGAATAAGGATAAGCCGGGTCGGAGGGCGTTACAGGCTGGCGATATTCATAATAATTCGCGTTTAAGTCGGTCCCCATTCGAATGATTAACTCCGCATCTTTCCGACCTTTATCCGCTTTGGTTTCATCTCTATAACCATCCCCGTGCACAAACATACGCATGTTAGAATAATTTAGAAGATTTAGGCCACCCGGATAAATCCGTTTTACCATTTGTATTTCGTTCGGCCCCAAACCTTCAACACCCAGTACAATCGATTGCTCATTTGCGAGTGACTGAACCTGTACTCCTCTATTTAAAGAACGAATAGAACCCTCCGGCTGGCGATATGGAACCGGTTTACGGTTTGCATTTTCTTCAATATTGATGGTAGATACTTTAAACTCACCCGTTGCATTTTCCGCCTCCTCTATGTTATCTACTTTACGCCATTGGCTACCAATAAACTCAAACGTTGCGAACCGCAGTGTAAAAGGTTTATCATAACCTGACATCCACATCCGGATATGGCTGATGTTTTGAAAACCTTGAATATCTCCTACTTTTCGTTTGAAGTCGCTGAGAGGAATCCGGATTAAATGCCAGCGGTCTTGCTGACGCTGCCCCTGCACTTTATCCACTATATATGTACCCTGGCTACCGATCTCCAGCTTATTGAAATCTGCCGGATTGAGGTCAATTTCATACTCATAATAATTGTTATTGGTCTCAACGTTAGAGCGGCTTACCAAGCCTTCGGTATCGGGTCGAGTTGTGATAGCCCGTTTGTCTCCGCCTCCGGTATTGGTCGGCGTATTGCCTTCATGATATCCCATTACGCGATAAAAGCGTTCCTGAAGCGGCGAATCTTTTACCTGATCTTCCAGGTAATACACATAATTATCATTAGATGGATCGGCCAAAATGGATTGAAATTCAGGACTATTCTCACCATAGGCTACTTTCATAGAATCCACAAATTCCTTAAACAAATAGGTTTCAACCTTTTGGTCATCGTACCCATTAGTGCTTGGAACTCCATCAAAACCTACATCTTCCAATTCTCTATTTTTATTTGAAAACTGGCCTTGCGGAGCTGTTTGATTTGAAGAAACGTACGAGCGAGCATTTTCGCCAAAAGTATCCAATTCAAGATTATCAAGATTGTAAGCTAATCCATCTTCGGTATTTAAATCAAAGTTGGGTACCACATCTTCAGAAATCGTACCAATATCTATATAAATTTTCCCCTCATAATTTTGGATATCTCCGGCTGCAGGATCTTGCCCATTGGGTAAAATAGGCTGAACCCAAAATTCAATAAACTCAATGTTATTTTGAGTTAAATCCTCCTGCCCCGAAGGAAGTATGGCCGTCATTCCACCCCATTGATTTTCAGCATGTTGCTCCAACTGCTGCTTCAGGTTCATATTATAGTTATAAGGGCCACGTACTGTTGGGTTATAATGAACATCCAGCGTGTTAATCACTTCCTCTTGCGCATTATTTGTTTCTCTACCCGGAAATACGTCTTCGGTGAGTACCGTTTGTGATTCTGGAGTTACTTGGGCGCTTCCAATCAGGCTGGATATATTACGGGGAATGGTGTACCACGAAAGCTGGCTCCGGAGATCAGAGCGGTCAATTTTAGACTCAAGAGAACTATTTGGGCTGAAAGTTGGGTCGTTGAAAAAAGCATCATCCGGCGTGTATCCCGGAATAGCAGCGGGGGCAGCGGCTAAATTCCATCGGGTAGGACTGGTAAGTGGAATGCTGAGCTCTGAACCTTCAAAATCATCAATAAACGATAATCCATTTTCTTCATCATGATATAAATTTCCCTTGTCAATGGCCGTACGAACCGCATTGGTTTGGGCCACACCGGGACGTAACTGGGCAAACTCGCCACTAAAGCTAATATTAGATTCTTCTTTGGTTTGAAGCAGCGGAATACGATCGATAAAGCGAGTAATAAAAGGGGTATCAAATTTCGCCTTAGCATCTATTCCCAAAACCGTATTGTTGATAGGCTCATTTCCAATACGGATTTTATCTGAAAGCGGCTGCTCTTTAAGCTTAAAATACGTGCCACCAATATGAATATCATCACTAAACCCATATTCAGCCCGCACGCCGGTAAAGTTTTTCTGGCCAATAGTATTCAACTGATTATTCTCATACTCCACTCGGATATCTTGCCCCGATGCCAAGTAGCGATCGTTCAAAATAGTAATCATCCCAAAAGAATAATCCACCTCATAATCAACACCTTCCGTTAGTTCGCTTCCATTTGCAAACACATTCACCGAACCTTCGACCAGGCTAAAGCCCAAGGTAAAGTTGCCGGAAACACCGCCTTTAGATGTACCTTCAATTTTATAGAAGTTATTTTTTTTGGATTGATTGGCTGTATTCTGCTTTTCGTTATACAACTCGGTATAAGAAAGCGCCTGAATTACAGAATCGCTGGCATCTGTTTGATTCAATAAAGCGGTAATACGACTTCCAAAGGGCTCAAGGTACGGAAACAGAATGGTTCCATTGCGGGCATTAAGTGCAATCCCCGTAAAATCAATGAGGTTATCAGGGTTTGGCGCCCCTTCTGTATCGGTACGGTCTAAGCCCAGCGCCTGCAGCAACGGCTTGTTACTTCCCGGTAAGTTGGTATCATCCACGTTGCCACTGGTGAACTTGATATCTACCTCCAAGCCGTCCTGGGTTAAATTTGAAACGCCCAGCGAATAAATATTACGCATGGTTAGCGTCCATGATTTAAGATCCGGCGTCTGGTTGTCGGTACGAATCAACTTAAAATACGTTAACCCCGAAGACTTCGGTGAGATATCTCCTACTTCAATGGGTGAATTGCCTTCTCCCGGAACCGGCTGGCGAATAAAAGAAACGGCCAATATAGCCCCCGAACTCAATCCTCTATTCAAGCTTATAAAACCCAATGTTTTGTTAACCGTGTAATCTGCCCCTTCCTGCAAAGGACGAAAATACCCGTTATAATAATCATTTCCCGATACATTGAACGACTCTGCAGAAGCGCTGGTATTACTTCGGTTACTTTCTAAAAGTGCATCATCAATATTGTCGAATTCGGGATTTGGCAGGCCATAGGTGCTGCCCGCTTCAACCACCCCAAGATCTACAAAAGCAGCGGCTCGTACAGCCTCAGGATCGGTCGTGTTTACCTTCGGCTCCGATATCCACACATTCATATCAGATATTTGATAAGCCTGCGCCAGGTTTTGCGGATTAGAAACATTCGTCTCAAACTGCTGCCGGTTGTAGAAATCAATAAAAAAGTGTCGATCATCCTGATACTCAGATGGACGGATTGAAAATGTAGTTTCCTGAGAACCTCCGGTGATTTCCTGAGTTTTACTTTCCCCTTTTTGCTGAGATACAACGGAGGTTAGTCTCAACGATCCCAACTCCGCAATCGATTTAATTCCAAAAAGAGATCCACCACCACGAATCAGCGAGTTTCCCGTCTCCATAGAAACGTTACCCAACTGAATCTGCTTAATGATCTCATCCTCGTAGCCTTTGTACACAATACTAAGGCGGTTCTGGAAATCAAAAGCCCGCTCGGTGTCCCAATCGGTAGCAATAGTCAGCTTGTCGCCAATAGTCCCCTGAATATTAAGCTGTAAGTTTTGGTTGAAAGTAGGATCAACCCTGCGCTGGAGATCAGGCTCTATGGTAGGGTCATCTATATTCTGAATGGAAACCCCCACATTCATATTTGCCGAACCATTAACACGTAAATTCACTTCCGGCTTACCAAATATGGTGGTAAAAACGGACGACTGCCCACCGGGAATTTGCAAGCTAAAATCGAGTAAGCCTTTCCCTTTTTGAAGCTGCTTTTTCCCCTCCTCAACCAGCGCATACCGAATTTCAAGCTCTTGCTCTCGTTTCTTCTCGGCCACATATTCATCAAAAGTAAACATTTTGGGAATAGAGGCTTCAATTCCCGCTATGGTATGTGTGGTAGTGTAAGTATCGGCCGAATCCCAAGTGGTCTCATATTTCTCTTTGGCCAGTTTGATATAGTATAGCGCTCCCGGCGATACCACGCGTTCGGCACTCACCGGACCTTGAGGTGGACGATAGATAAACTTCACCCCCTCAAGAGTGCTATCTGCCTCAGATACGACTTTTGTAGTGTCGGAGACATCTTGCGCTTGAGATGTGCCAACCAACAATAGACCATTCATCAAACAAGCGAATGGCAGGTAATAAACTAATTTTAAGAAAGAATGCACCGGCTTTATTTACTGACTCGGTTTTTACGTATGTCTGTAGCTTTAGGCGATAGGCAAATTTGTTTTTTCTTTAGAATTAGTTTGCAGATGATTGGTGCGGTCGATAATACTATATATTTGAATATGTTGAAAGTTTATTAAAGCAATCAATGCTTTAAATCATAACCTAAAATTGTCTATTATTTAAGGAAGTCTTTGCGAAACCATGACATCAAAGTTTACGTGCAAATTCTGAAATCTTTCGAGTTTTGAATTTTAATAAAATACTTGGTTTTGCAAAGCCTTTATTCATTCAATAAAATCTAAAAGTAAATAAGCAACAGCAAGCCTTGAATAAACACATCAACAAATTACAGATAGATTTACTTAAAAGGCATTTATACCCCTTTTTATTCTGTTTTCTCACCTTGATGTTTTTGCTGCTCATGCAGTTTCTAATTCTGCATATTGGCAACCTGATTGGCAAAGACATTCCTGCCCAAATCATAATTGAGCTTATTTTAACCAACTTGGCTTACATGGTAGTTCTCGCAGCTCCCATGGCGGTACTGGTAGCTACATTAATGGCTTTTGGAAAGTTTTCGGAACTCAACGAGCTCACGGCTTTGCGCGCATCCGGCATCAACCCCATGAAAATTATCCGTCCTGTGCTCTTGGCTTCTATTCTAATGTTTTTGGGTTTAGTTTGGTTTTCAAACAGTGTGCTTCCGGAAGCCAATCAGCGGGCCCGTTCGTTATTCATCGATATCCGACTTAAGAAGCCGGGATTTGAGCTCAAGCCCAATACGTTTTATGATGGAATTGAAGGCTATACTTTTCTGGTTGAGCGTATTGATGCTGAAAACGACAGCCTCTACAATATCACCTTATTCCAGAAACCGGAAAAAAACCGGGATCGAGCGTATATAGTAGCTGAAAAAGGTTTGTTGATAAGCAAAGGCGACGAAGCGCTAAGCCTTCAACTTTTTAATGGGAACAGCCTCGAGTTTTCTCAGCCTACCCGTGAAGCAAAGACGATGATCGAGCGAAAATCTTTTTCCAAACACGAGATGAACCTCGACCTCTCTGATCTTGCCTTTATGCGCTCAGATCCTGAAAATCGGAATCGAAGCGACCGCACCATGAGCTCACAAGCCATGCTGGTTGTGGTAGATTCTTTATATAAGGAAGTTAACACACAGCTCAACTTTATTGGGAAAAATCGGGCTATATATCCCTCCAATGAGTATAAAGGGAAAGAATCCTTTTTTGCCCCAAATAAAACGCTGCCCGATAGTCTTGCTCCCATTGCAGGGGTTCAAAGTCCTTATTTAGTAACCAACAATTTTGATAAAGCTGAAATCCAGCGCACTTTTGTAGAAGAATCTATCCGCCAAATGAAAGACTACCGAGGTCGACTTCAATCCGTCCATGCGAATGTTGAATGGCGTGAAAAACGAATTGCACGATACCTGGTTGAAGTTCATAAAAAATTATCTATTCCTTTTGCCTGCGTAGTGTTTATCCTTTTTGGCGCTCCGGTGGGCATTATGACCAAACGTGGTAATTTTGGTTTTGCGGCTCTAATCAGCACGGTAGTGCTTACCTTTTACTGGGTTTCGTTGATACAGGGAGAAAAGCTGGCCGACCGTATGCACATTTCACCCTTTGAGGGCATGTGGACTTTTAATATTGTACTCACTATTGCCGGAGCTTTCCTGATTCTGCATCTCACAACCAATATTCGCATCTCTAAACTTTTCCGTAAACGTGATTAAACGCTTCGACCGATATATCTTTTTCCGCA
Organism: Gracilimonas sp.; assembly: GCA_041689895.1. Taxonomy (GTDB): domain Bacteria; phylum Bacteroidota; class Rhodothermia; order Balneolales; family Balneolaceae; genus Gracilimonas. The sequence continues at coordinate 18,497 of JBDNFJ010000356.1, forward strand.
TGCTAAGTATCACAGCCTTTGTATTGGTGATGCTGATTTTCATTTATATCATGATCGATTTCTCAGAAAACAGCGATGACTTTGCCGATCAAGGGGCTAAAATGTCGGAGATTTTTCTAAACTATTATCTGAATTATATTCCGGAAATGACTCGGCTCGTTTTACCGGTGGCTGTTTTTATAGCCTGCCTATTTCTTACCGGGCAGCTTTCCGATCGTCTTGAGATCATCGCCTTGAAAGCAGCGGGCGTGAGTCTATATCGCTTGCTTGTCCCCTTTCTCATTTTTGGATTTATTTGTGCGGCAGGAATCAGCCTGTTAGATGGCTTTGTTATTCCCAAAGCCAATGCGGCGCGCATCGCTTTTGAAGAGCAGTACTTGCAAAAGAAAACCAAGAAAATAGACCGTAGCGATATATACCGACAGCCTTCCCTCAATACCAAGCTACAGGTGAACTACTTCGACAAAATACAGCAGATTGCCTATCGTATCCGATTGATTGAGTTTGACGGGCGCCAGATTTCCCAAATTACGATGGCAAACCGCATGGAATGGCAAGACTCAACCCAAAGCTGGAAGCTTGAGAATGTAACGGAACGTATTTTTAGGGGTAAAGGATACCAAGAAAATCACCTTACAAAAAAAGATACCGTCATTAACGTGTATCCGCGCGATTTGGCCCGAACTACCTCCGACGTTTATCAGCTTACCTATGCAGAAGCAGTAGATTACATTGCTTCCATTAAACGCAGTGGTGCCGGTGGTATCGAAATTCCACAGGTCCAATTTTATGGGCGATTGGCCTATCCCTTTTCTATCATTGTGGTGATTATCGTGGGATTTGCCTTTGCAAGCGTTCGTAGGCGAGGAGGCAAAGGCGCCTATCTTGCGGCGGGACTCACCATCAGTTTCCTCTATCTCGCCTTCATGAAAATTATAGAACCTTTTGGGTATTACGGCACGCTATCACCGGCTGTGGCAACAACACTCCCCCATATATTTTTCTTTATTGTAGGACTTATCCTTCTTTTCAAAGCTAAAAAATAAACTCAAACCGGTTACACGCCATTCGCTGTTTATTGCATCAGGCTCGGATTTTCTATGCTTCCGGCTGAGGTCCTCGGTACATGTGCATATCCACTTTATCATCAGAGTTGATGGCTCCGTGTTCTTTTTCGTAGCGCGACACGTTATCATTCAGGGCACCGGCCAAACGTTTGGCATGATCGGGCGTTAGAATCATTCTTTTTACTACTTTTGCCTTCGGTACGCCGGGCATCACGGCTATAAAATCCAATACAAACTCTGAAGGCGAATGCGTAATCATTACCAAGTTTGAATAGGTTCCGGTAGCTTCCTCTTCTTTGAGTTCAATTTCCATCTTTCCCGGATTCATCGTCTGATCTTTCTTATCCATATTATTAACCTTATATATTATTTTTAAAAATTAATGAGCAACAATTTCAACTTCTTATTCCAGAAAACCCTGTTCTTTCATCCATTCATCATTATAAACTTTCTGGATATATCGTGTTCCACTATCGGGCATAATGATAACCATTATGTCGTTTTTTCCTAAAGGATTCGCTTTTATGTAATCCAATGCTCCTTGAACGGCTGCCCCGCTCGACCAACCAAGCAGTAACCCTTCTTCGCGAGCAAGTCGGCGAGTAACTAAGGCGGATTCTTTATCATTCACCTGAATCACCTCATCCACATAATCAAAATTAATGGCTTCGGGGATGATATCCTCACCAATTCCTTCCGTCATGTAGGGCTTAATCTCATTTTCATCAAACTCGCCCGTTTCAAAATATTTTTTATACACCGAGCCTATGCTGTCAATCCCAATCACTTTGATGTCCGGATTCTGTTCCTTTAGATACTTGCCCGTGCCGGAGATGGTACCACCGGTTCCCATTCCAACTACAAGATGGGTGATCTTTCCTTCCATCTGCTCCCACAGTTCCGGTCCTGTACTTTCATAATGAGCCTGCGCATTGCTCAAATTATCATATTGATTGGGATAGTATGAATTCTCAATTTCTTCACTCAAACGCTTGGCTACCGAATAATAGCTGTCGGGATGGTCGGAGGCTACATTTGTTGGACACACCATCACTTCTGCACCCATAGCCTTCAAAATATCGACCTTAGATTTACTCTGCTTGTCGGTAGTGGTGAAAATGCATGAATAACCTCGTGCTATGGCTACTAAAGCCAATCCCATGCCGGTATTGCCGGAAGTACCTTCTATAATAGTTCCACCGGGCTTCAACCATCCTTTGTCCTCGGCCTCATCAATCATTTTAATGGCCATGCGATCTTTAATACTATGGCCGGGATTGAAATATTCTACTTTAGCCAGCAGTGTACCTTCAGAATGGCCGTTAACGTGATTCAACTTAATGAGTGGAGTATTCCCCACCGTTTCTAAAATGGAATTATGATACATGAATGTGTTTGTATTGATGGTTTTTATCTAATTATCAAAACTAAGAAATAATTCAGCGAGAGACTTGAGAATATTGGGGCGTTCGAGAGAGCATTTTAAAAATATTTCAAGGTCTTCCAATAATAAGTTTTTAAAGTATCTGTAAATAGGCTTATTTTGTGGATGTAATAATTCACCCTATCTCATTTCATGTTTATAGAACAAAAGAAACCCAAAGACTTTGACTGCGGCTTCAATCTTGATCTTATGATTGCTGCCCTTCCACGAATTGAAGACACCGAAGAACGTGTTTCTTATGCCAAACGCGTGGTGGGTCTGATTAAACAAAGTCACCCCACATGGGTAGATAAAGACGGTAAAAGCGAAGCAGCCTGGGAGCATTTCTACAAGCTGGCTGAATACGATTTGGATGAATACGGCATTCATAACCCGTATGCTATCGGTGAAAACGACGACGC
>JBDNFJ010000357.1:0-4998 GCA_041689895.1 Gracilimonas sp.
AGCCCCGGAAGGGTAAATCCTTTGCTCTTTGAAAGCAAAACGGTTAAGCCATCCACAAAAGAATCGTACAATTTTTCGGTTTCAGCCTGAGTAAGCTCTAAATCTTCTGCCAGTTTTTTAAGCACCTCCGATTTTTTCATAAATATATCTAAACTAAATTTTATCCAACTTTAGGCACAATAAATGCTAAAACAGGGAAATATGCAATTTTCCTCTGCTTCCCGCTACGCCCCAACCCTCTATATCCAAAATATGTTGAGTATCAAAAACCTCTTATCACGCATTTAATAGCATGAAAAGCGACTTCTTTATTCACTCTCACAGGTTCTCACCTTCATTGGATTGATGCGAATTATTTTAGCGTTTCAAGCTATTCTAAGGTTTGTTATAATCCAAGGACTATCGAGAAGCACAAATTATAGCTCAACATGCTTAAATCTTTTATTCACGTACCACCGGAATCTCACTTTCCTATACAGAACCTTCCGTATGGAGCGTATAAGACCGACAATAACCAAGTGCATCTTTGCTCGGCTATTGGAGACTACATTGTCGATTTATTTATACTGGAAGATCAGGGTTTATTTGATGGGCCTTTGCTCAACAGTCAGTATATATTTCGGAATTCATCGCTTAATGAATTCATGGGATTAGGGAAAAAAGCTTGGCAAGAGGCGCGCCACACGATTCAAACCTTGCTCTCGGAAGACATCTCTATTTTGCGGGATGATAAGTTGCTAAGAGAGCGCGTGCTGATAAAAAGAGAAAACGTAGAACTCGTCCTGCCAGTACAGATTGGCGATTATACCGACTTCTATTCCTCCGAGCAGCATGCGAGAAATGTCGGCTCTATGTTTCGCGATCCCGAAAATGCGCTTATGCCTAATTGGAAACACCTGCCGGTGGGGTATCATGGGCGGGCAAGTTCCATTGTAATTAGTGGAACCAATGTTCATCGTCCACAAGGGCAAACGCTTCCGGAAAATTCCAACCAACCGGTTTTTGCTGCTTCATCACGAGTTGATTTCGAATTAGAAACGGGTTTTTTTACCGGTCCCGGAAATATAATTGGTGAACCTATTCCCATACATAAAGCCACTGATCATATTTTTGGGATGGTATTACTGAACGACTGGAGCGCAAGAGACCTTCAAACATGGGAATACAAGCCTTTAGGGCCTTTTCTTGCCAAAAACTGGGCCACCTCCATTTCCCCCTGGATTATTCCTCTTGAAGCCTTGAAGCCGTTTGAAGTGAAAGCGCCGGATCAATCACCCCGCCCACTGGATTATTTAAATCAACCATCAAGAAAGACCTTCGATCTTCAGCTTGAGGTGTATATTGAAACTCCAAATCTGGAACAGCCTTCCAAGCTTAGTAGCACCAACTTTCGGGAATTGTACTGGACGATGCAGCAGCAGTTAGCTCATCAAACCATAACAGGATGCAATGTACGACCCGGCGATTTATATGGGTCAGGCACCATCAGCGGAAATACTGCGGATGCATATGGAAGCATGCTGGAGCTAGCTTGGAATGGAACCAAACCCATTGAATTACCCTCCGGCGAAAAGCGCACTTTCCTTGAAGATGGAGATGAAATCATTATGACAGGATTTGCACAAAGTGATGGATATCGAGTAGGGTTTGGAGAAGTTCGGGGAAAGCTTCTTCCTCCAAAAAAATAGATCCATTATTTAATCAGCGTCATCTTTTTGGTGAATACCTGATCATTGATTTTTAGGCGATATAAATACACGCCCGAACTTAATCCTTCCGATGAAAAGGAAAGCGAGTAAGAACCCAGCCGATAAAATTGGTTCGTTACGGTGCGTACATAACGGCCGGTGATATCAAAAACATCCAGTTTTACAAAAGCAGAGCGGGGTAAATCAAAGCTGATGTTGGTTTCCGGGTTAAAAGGATTTGGGTAGTTTTGATACACCTTTATTTGCTTAGGCAGGTCTGCATATTCGGGATCTCTAATAGTAATGGAATTTCCCGTCTTCCCGAATCTAAGTCTCAGGTTTCTGCTTGAAGTACTATGAGCATAATTGGCTACGACAACCCCAACCTTACTCACCTCACCCCATCGCACATCGGTAGGCATATACACCTGACTTTTATCTTCTCCGGTCGCAATCACTTCCTCCATGCTTCCGGTTTTCAAATAAAGCAGCAATCCGATTCCTACTTGTGTGCTGTCAAAATCAACGGCAACGTCAATATATCCGTCATCATTGGAGGCCGGAGTTACCTCAAAATAACGCGCAGCCAAAGGTTTGATATAGCTTATATCGGTGCCGGTAAGTGGCACTTTTGCAAAAGAAGAATCGAGGTTTGCATAGGGATAAGAATGCTTCTCGCCAAAACCGTAATCATCGTCCCCCGCCCGCGTTCCGGATGCAAAATGCCACAAATGATTTCGCACAAAGGAGGTGGTAAAGGTGTCTCCGAAATCAGGAAGCACTACCTTCAATGCCTCGTCAATGCTCATGCCATTTTGTGCCTCAATTTCATCCCACGCCTTTTTCCATACTTCATTTCCATAAAGCTCGGAATAAAAAATCATCCAGGTCACATGCCAATAGCTTCCCGGAGTTCCATTTTGAGGAGCATAAAAAATGGAGCTCGAATAAGGCTTAGGAGAATCAAAGCCCTTTTTGATGTAGTTGTAGTAGTCATTCACATTATCAAAAACCACCTCTTCCATCAGCGTAGCATCCATTTCAGACCAATCAAAACCTCCCGAGGGCGTCTTCCACAAATTTTGGCGATACTGAATCGCGTGCTTGAACTCATGCGCAATGGTTGCGTAAATCGACCCAATTTGTTCACCCTCAGGATGGGAATTTGGTGGAAATCCATCAAAATCATTCTCAATATAAATCTCGGTAAGCGCGCCCGTACCCGTGGTGTCGGTATATCCGGTATATCCATACGCTCCAAAAGTAATCTCCTCCACATAAATTTTGTAGGTGCTTCCGGCAGGAATGGGATCACTAAAGCCAATGGTTTTCACTTCATGGCGATAGGAGGAATCGGCCGCGAATGCTACACGGTCAATATAATCGGCTACATTATTTCCATCTTCATCCATAACCGAAACCGAGTCAACGCCGGTGGTATCATATAAAATCTCGAACTTGCCAGAAGGCGAAACGTAGCTGAGCTGTGGGGCCGCACCCTGCATTGTGGGTACATCAGAATTGTAAGAATCTATTTTCGCTAACGTTTGGGCTGAAAATTGTGCTTTGTGTGCATGCAAAAACATAAAAGCAGGAGTGGCACATTTGTGTATAGTTTTCTGCGAGGAGGTGGGTTCATACAACACCTGAAATTGTTCTAAAACAGCTGCATCCGCCCTTATCTCACCCCGTTCGTACGATTGTTGAATATCGAGCAAACGATGATTTTCGGGCCGAACCTGGCCAAAGACCAATACCGGAATAGCTCCCCATAGCATCAATAGCACGACCAATGGTCTTTTATATAGATTCCAACTCTTACTCATTGTTTGAATTTTGCTTAACTTTGGGATTCGAAAATATGGAACGCACTAACTTAACGGTTCTTACAATTTAAAGAGAAAAATGTATCAAGTAATACTTTATTACAACTTCCAGCCTATAGATGATTCTGAACGCTTTTGTAAAAGCCATAAAGCCTTTTGTAAAGAGCTTGGAATGCAAGGCCGCATTTATATTTCGGATGAAGGAATTAACGGCACGGCGGCCGGGACCGATCAGCAAATTGAGGATTATAAAAACTATGTGTGGTCGCTGCCCGGTTTTGAAAACACTGAGTTTAAGCAAGAAGAAAGCGACTACATTCCTTTTGGAAAGCTGATTTGCAAGGTCAGAGATGAAATCGTAGCCCTTCACGTGGAGGATGTTAATCCTGAGCACGGCGGTAATTATTTGGATCCTTCTGAGTGGCGCAACGTGATGGAATCCCAAGAAGATTACGTGATGATTGATGTGCGGAATAATTATGAATCTAAAATCGGGCATTTTAAAGGCGCACTACTTCCAGATTTAGACAACTTTCACGATTTCCCGAAGTGGCTGGATGAAGCTGAAATTCCTAAAAACAAAAAAGTATTGATGTACTGTACGGGTGGAATCCGCTGCGAGAAGTTTTCAATTTTGATGAAAGAGGGCGGCTGGGATGATGTAAATCAGCTACACGGTGGCATCTTGAAATATGCACAACAAGAAAATGGAAAGCACTTTGAAGGAAAATGCTTTGTCTTTGATGACCGGCTGGTGGTTCCGGTAAATCCCAACGATTTGGCCCCTATTGCCCACTGCGAAATTACCGGCAAGCCGGCGGATACGTACGTAAATTGCGCCAATATGGAGTGTAATAAACTATTTGTTTGCTCAGAAGAAGGCGCGCATAAAATGAATGGATGCTGTAGCGAGGAATGTCGCCAAAGTGAATACAAGCGCCCTTTTGATCCGGAAAATGCATTCAAACCATTTAAAAAATGGTATAATTATTTTGGGGAAGATTTTAAAGAACGAGCCGTGAGTTAGAGCTTCAAATACATGGTATCCTCTTTATAGAAACTACCTAAAAATTACTCTTTCAAGATACTCCAACCACAATAATGGCTACTCACCAACCTGTGCGCATTGTTTCTCCTTATCCCAATACGTTTCGTTTTAGGGCGAAAGCGGAGTTTGAGAGGAAATCACTACTTAGGTTAATGTCCACCCGGTTTCCATTTAATACCGTTAATATATGGAGGATGAAAATTGAAAATGGGCTTGTCGGGGTGAATGGGAATGAAGTGGAGCCAGATTACTCGCTCACCAAGCAAGATGAAATCTACCATTATAACCCAAAAATAATTGAGCCTTCGGTTCCCAATGAGGTTCGGATTTTGCAGGAAACGGATGAATATCTCATGGTTTTTAAACCTGCTCCTTTACCCATGCATCCCGGAGGTAGGTTCAATAAAAATTCACTCACGGCCATCCTCCAAGAACA
>JBDNFJ010000358.1:0-1952 GCA_041689895.1 Gracilimonas sp.
AAGTGCTTTATAAGTTCATCAGGTAAAACATGAGATATTAATGCTGAATTCATTGAGGTTTTTAGCAGGTAAATATAGTCAAATCCCCATAAAATTCACATGACCCGATAGAACTTCAGCAGAACTACCCAAACCCCTTCAACCCAAGCACCAACATTGCTTTTGGACTTCCTGAATCGGGCAAAATAACTCTGAAAGTATTTGACATGCTCGGGCGCAAAGTAGCTACGTTGCTCAACAACCAGAATAAATCCGCCGGACGCTACTCGGTCCGCTTTGATGCTGGAAACTTGGCTTCAGGATTGTACCTATATCGCCTTGTGGCCGGAAGCACCGTAATCACCAAGAAACTCACGCTTATTAAGTAATTCAAAATGAAAAATGAATAATTCAAAATTGGGGTCAGATAGTGAATTTAATCACACGCCCAATTTTGAAATTTGAATTTTAAATCCTCAATTCACACGCCATGAAAACAACGCTCATCCTTTTTTTAGCCCTTACTATAATTCTAATTGCAACCAGCCTCGTCTTTGCGCAACCCAGTCTTCCTGCGGCTCCATCTCAGGGTCCTATTGATGGCGGACTTAGTCTGCTTGCTGTTGCCGGGGGAAGCTATGCATGGAGGAAACTTCGTACCAAGCGAAATAGCGGAAGTGAAGAGCCCGATGTATAACTCTTTAAGATTTATTTACGAAGTATCATGATTACCTGATCAGCATCACCTACTTCTATAATGCCGCGCTTCAAAAGCTGTTTGTATTCAGTTTGCACAAAAGATATTTTGGGGATAAATAATTAACCCTGATTTAATTGTCCATTTCTAAACTAAAAGGTTTAAGTACAAAGCGGCTTGAGGCATTAAGTACGGAGGGCATCCTGTCTATGGATGATTTGCTCAATTTCTTCCCTCGCCGATATCTGGATCGTAGCAATACGCAGAAGATGAAGCATCTGGCCGGCTCGGGGGAGGAAGTTACCGTTGCCGGAAAGGTCACGGAAATTAACATGGCTGGGTATGGACGAAAAAAGCGGCTTGAAGTTATCATTAATGATGGATCAGGGGATGTAAAAGGAGTGTGGTTTCGAGGCGTTGGGTATTTCAGTAAGTTTTTTAAGAAGGGTGATTTTGTCGCATTTTATGGATCTGCCAAGCGTTATGGTTCCTCTATAAATATAGCTCACCCCGAAGTGGATAAGATTTCATCGGATGAAGAGCTGGATACTTTTTCTCGCATTTTTCCCATTTATCCCGGCAGTAAGGCATTGAGTAAGGCTCGTATCACCAGCAAGCTGGTTCAGAGCTGGATGGAGCAGATTCTCAATACAAAAAATATGGGTGAGTTTATGCCGGAAGCTCTGCTTTCAGAAATGAATTTCCCTCAGCGACCGGAAGCCTACCGGATGATTCATTTCCCGGAAAACCACAACGAGCATAAAAATGCGCTCGACCGTTTTAAATTTGAAGAGCTTTTTCTGTTTGAACTCAGCATGGAGAAAATTAACCATCGAGTGAAAGAAAGAGCCACCGGACAGCGATTTACAGAAACAGGAAAGTACACCGCTACCTATTTCAATAAACTCCTTCCGTTTGAATTAACGGACGGACAAAAATCATCCCTTGCCCAAATTAAACAGGACGTGCGAAGCGGAAAGCAAATGAATCGTCTTATTCAAGGCGATGTGGGCGCCGGTAAAACCATTGTGGCCATCGGCGCCATGCTAATGGCTTTGGATAATGGATTTCAAGCCGCCTTTCTTGCCCCTACCGAAATTTTGGCTGAACAGCATTATCGTACGTTGAGCGAACATCTCAAAGAATTGAACTTAACTATTCGACTGCTCATCGGTTCACAAAAAAAAGCACTGCGAACGGATATCCTCACCGACATTGAAGGCGGAAATTGCAACATCGTTGTAGGCACACACGCCATCCTCCAAGAAACCGTGCA